>NZ_BAAHYK010000040.1:0-59891 GCF_054657595.1 Desulfocicer niacini | reverse complement strand
CTGTAGACAGCTCGATTGTCCGGTTCCTATTGCCCATCGGGGGAGGGGCTCTGCCGAGGTAGACTTGAAGGCTACCTTTTCATATAAAAATATTTGCTCAAAACAGACATTTCAATTATAATTACCCCAAAAAATCTGAAGAGGAAATGATTTTATCATTCCGGGCGCAATACTTGAACCATTAATACCAGATATACCCATGACGAACATATTGAACTACAGGATGTCATTATGAATAAAGAAACCATTGATTTCGGTACCATGGCTTCAAATCTGGGCTTTGACGAAGACGAATTTAAAGAGGTGGCCCAGTTACTGGTAACGGTCTCTCTGTCCGACATGGAACAGCTTGAACAGGGAATTGCAAACCAGAACCCGGACCAGGTAAAAAACGCTGCCCATTCCATTAAAGGGGCTGCCGGCAATCTGGGCTTCATGGACCTTGCACATTGTGCGGAAACCATTGAAACGTCAGCCCGGTCCAATGATATTGATAACTTGAGCCCCCACATTGAGACCATTAAAAAGACATTAAACACCATTTCAAACAGCCTTCTGGGCTGATGCCGTGGTACCCGTTGCTCTGGAAATGACCGAAAAAGAGACCAGATCATCATGTCAAAGAAATCCAAATATGTTTACCACACACCCCCTGACCATCCTGACCATTGATGATCATCCCCTGAATCTCAGAATTATTGAAAAAACCCTTTCCAAGGAAGGCTATAGAGTATTGAGTGCCGAAAACGGCCCCCTGGGAAGACATCTTGCCAAGGCACAGCAACCGGATCTGATTTTACTGGACATTAAAATGCCAGGTGAAGACGGGTTTGAAGTTATCCGATCTTTAAAAAAAGACCCCTCCACCACGACCATTCCTGTCATTTTTCTCACGGCATCCCATTCTGTGACATCCAAATTGAAGGGCTTTCAACTGGGTGCAGTGGATTATATCACCAAACCTTTTCATCCCCTGGAGGTCATCGCAAGAATTCGCCTTCATCTGAAACTTTCCATTGCGGGCAATTCCCTCATCACCGCCCAGGCAGACCGTCTCCGACAGGTCTCCCGGGCCCAGGCATCTTTGTTACCCACACCTAAAACCCACCCGGATGCCGCCTTTGGCATTTTTTACAAAACCATGGAAGAAGCCGGGGGGGATTTTTATGATATCATCGACGTTGCAGAGAACATCAAAGGCTATTTCATTGCCGATTTTTCCGGACACGGCATTGAAACCAGCTACATGACTTACTCGCTCAAGGCCTTGCTCACCCAAAACTTCACCCCGGTTTACAAGCCGTCTGAAAGCATGAAGATCATCAATGATGTGCTGGTGGAACTGCTGCCCGAAGAAAAATATCTCACGGCCTGCTACCTTCTCATAAACCGAATCACGGGGCTTGCCACCATCATCAATGCCGGGCATCTGCCGGTGATCTTCATGCCTGCATCTGGGGAACCCCACCTCATCAAAATAGACGGGGACATCCTGGGGATTTTCACCGATGCCACTTTTGGCATAATGCAGTTCAAGGTAAGTCCCGGGGATCGCTTATTCATGTACACCGACGGCCTGGTTGAATCTGTAAAACACAAAATCACCTGGTGCCGTGGGGCAGACACCCTTTTACCCCTTTTCAAGCAAGCCCCCCATCTACCCATTGAAGACATGCCTAGATATCTGGTGGGAAAAATTTTTAATGATACCGCCGTTCCCGAAGATGATATTCTGCTGATCAGCGTGGAGGTGTAAACCCATGGCAAATGAACCCATATTCAATACATTCCAGGAAAAAAACCATCTGAATATCATCTTCAGTTCCACACTGAAAAATGTTGACAGGACCTGCCGGTATGCCCTTACATTTCTATCTCAGAGCATCCCTGCCTTTCGGCATGAATTTGAAATCAATCTGCTCATGCGCGAAGGCCTTATGAATGCGGTAAAGCACGGAAACGAATGTTCCCCGGACAAACTGGTTCATTTCACCATCAGGGTTTGTCAGCCAGACACCATTCTCATGGAAATAGAAGACCAGGGTGACGGATTTAAATGGTATGAAATGGGCCATGATCTACCCGATGATTACGCAGAAAGCGGCAGAGGCATTTTTATTATACGGCAGTATTGCTCCCTGGCAAAATACAATGCCAAGGGAAATCATCTGACCATTCAAAAGCAGCTCAACATTGAATAAAAATGAGAATGGGCCCATAAAAAAGAGGGCGCTTATCATATATAACATCTGCCAACCAATCATTGGTGGGAAAATGGGATCAATAATCCAAAATGCCCCCCTTTCAGACTCACAAATATATAATAAACCCCGTAAGGAAGGATAAATGGAAATAAATTTCTGCAGCAGCTGTGGCGGCACCATGGAGCAGGCTATCCCCGAAGATGATGAACACGTGAGGGCCATTTGTACACGATGCGGATTCATCCACTACCTTAATCCTAAGATGGTCGTGGGATGCATTCCCCAGTGGGGTGAGCAGGTACTCATGTGCAGACGTAATATTGAACCGGGAAAGGGCAAATGGACCCTGCCCGCCGGTTATCTCGAAAATGGTGAAACCGTGGAGGAAGGTGCTGCCAGGGAAACCCTGGAAGAAACCCGGGCACGGGTGAACATCACCGGTCCATGTCGACTATTCAATATTCCCCATGTCAACCAAATGTATCTGATGTTCAGGGCAGAGCTCCTCTCAAAGGAATTTGGTCCCACATCGGAAAGCACCCATGTGGCCCTGTTTTCAAAGGAAAACATTCCCTGGGATAACATTGCCTTTTCAGTCATCCGCAAAACCCTTGAAGACTTTTTTGAAGACAGAAGCCAACCGCCCGGATCATTTAAAATAAAAACAATTCTTCCAGTTTGAGGATGGAATGACAGGCCGGGTAGGTTCTAAAATCGGCCAACCTGGCCATGGATAGCCCCTTGACATCACGGATACTTTTTGTTTAATATTATAGGTTTGGCAGACGTAATATGCAAAAATTATTATTTTTACAAACGTCATGTCCTGATGGACACAATAAATAATGAACAAGCCATTGGTATTAATGGCACAGCACCCAGCAACTGCTTTTTCAGATAAAAAAATAAAGGATGATACCATGCTCAAGATTGGTGAAAAAGGCGCTGTACCCCAGCGAGACAAAAAAACCTACGCCATTGCCCCCCACCTGCCCTGTGGGGTAGTCACCCCCGAACAACTCAGAACCATTGCAGACGTTGCCGACAAATACAAGGCAGCGGCAGTCAAAGTAACCAGTGCTTCACGCATTGCCATTGTGGGGCTACAGGAATCAGACATTGACAATGCCTGGAATGATCTGTCGTTGAACCTTGGCCACGCCGTTGGCCTGTGTGTAAGAAGCATCAAAGCCTGCCCCGGCACCACCTTTTGCAAACTGGGACAGCAGGACAGCCTTGGCATGGGCATGAAACTCGATGAAATTTACCATGGCATGGAACTGCCCAGCAAAACAAAAATGGGCGTCAGCGGCTGCACCAATCAATGTGCCGAAAACTGCATCAAAGATATTTCACTCATGGGAAAAAAATCCGGCTGGACCCTCATGGTGGGGGGAAACGGGGCTTCCCGTCCCCGGCTTGCCGAGGTGTTTGCCGAAGGGCTGGACAGCCAGACGGCACTGAACCTCATTGAAAAAGTGGTGGCCTATTACAAGGAAAACGGTAAAAAAGGGGAACGAATCGGCAAAATGATTGACCGACTGGGCCTGGATGCCATGAAAACAGCCCTTCTGGCCGAATAATCTTTTTCACCCCAGTAGCCTGCATCTCAGACGCTGTTTCTCTGCATTCATTGTGAGGTCCCCCAGTGCCATCCACCGCCCGGGACCGACAGCAATCCGTTCCTTATGTTAAATAAAAATTAAAATCCAATCTTCCAGCCCCCGGGCATCTAACCCCGGGGGCCCTTTGACGGTTTTCAGTTCCATGGTACAGGAATCTCTAAGATGAAAAAAACTGCTGTCATCTCCCTATTTTTTTTATGGGCTCTTTTTCTGCCCGCATGCCAGCCGGAAAAACCAGCCCCTCCGCCCAAAACCATGCTCATTTTCTGTGGTATCACCATGATCAAGCCCATGATGGACATTGCCGAAATCATTGAGTCCCGGGAGAACATCAAGATCATCATCACCAAGGGAGGTTCCGGCAACCTGCTCAAATCCATTGTTTTCAACAGCAAGGGAGATCTCTATCTGCCAGGATCAGAACGCTATTACCAGACCATAGAAAAAGAGCATCCCGGACTGATTCTGGACCAGGTTTTGGTGGGGCAGAACCGGGCCGCCATCATGGTTCAAAAAGGGAATCCCAAACAGATCTCTTCAGACCTTGAAAACTTTACCCGACTGGAATATGCTGTGGTCATTGGCAATGCTGGCAGTGGCAGCATTGGCAGGGAAACCCGGAAAATTTTTACCCAGAAGGGAATTTACGATCAGGTCCTGGCCAATACCATGCATCTGACCACCGATTCCAAGGATCTGGCCCGGGCACTGAGGGAAAAAAAAGCCGATCTGGTCATAAACTGGTATGCCGTGGCCACCTGGGATGAAAACAGACCATTCATGGATACCATTGGTATTGATCCCCGTTATGCAGCACCCAAATCATTAATTCTGGGTCTTTTAAAATTCTCTGAAAACCAGGAAATTGCCCGCAAATTCATGGCACTGGCCGCATCGGAACAGGGTCGGGCTATTTTCAAAAAATATGGATTAAATTTTTAAGCGAAAAATACCGTTTTTTGATCAGGGCCATGCTGGCGTTCAGGGTCTTTCAGACACTCTTAGGATCCATGGCATCTGCCTTTGTCCAACCGTTTTTCAACACCGGATATGCTGATATGCAACGCTATGCCCCCCGTGTTAAAACTTTTTTTTCAGAACCCATTGCCCGACTGCTCATCTATTTTGTGGTCATTTTGGTCCTGGGCTCCACTGCCCAGATTCTGGTGGAAAATATTCTTTTAAACAAACTGGAACACCAGAATCAGATTGTTGAAAACCAGCGAGCCAAGCAGCACATCGGGGCATTGATTCAGCAAAAATTGATATTTCTGGAGCTGAACTTCAGACAGATCCTGCTCTCAGACAACAGCCATTCCCGCAGAAATCTTTCCAGCCAGTCAGCCACCTACATTACCTCATTGAAAAAATTACTTATACTCCTCCAGAAGGGGGGACAGTTCATTGAAACCATCCAGGTAAACCTGAACCGGACAGACCGGTTCCAGGAGGTCATTTCTTACACAAGGGAAGCACCGGAAGCAATTTCTGTTGAAGTCATTAATATCTCACCTAAACTCAACGAACTTGAAACCATTTTATCCACCATTTCATCCCTTTTGAATCACCCAAATCCGGTCCAGGGAGGGAGCACCGCCCTTGACCATCGCGTCAAAACCACTGCCCAGGAGGCAGAAACCCTGTTTCAGCGCTGTCGGGAAGATGCCAATAAAATACTGCATGACACCAACCGCACCCTGGCACAGCTCATAAAGGAAAGGAATATTCAAAAAAACGAATTCCAGAAGATCAGGAACCTGTTTTTCGTGATGATTCAGCTGTTTGTGGTGGCCATGATGGTTATGATCCTGTTCAAAATCACCCGGATTCTGCGCCAGCGGAAAATTGCCGAAGCCAAAAACAGACAATTGCTGTCCGCCATCAAGTTAAGCCCCCTTACCTTTATCATCACCGACAAAAACGCCACCATTGAGTATGTCAACCAGGCCTTTGAAAAGATTTCGGGGTATTCCGCCGCCGAGGCCATCGGTCAGTCCACCCGGATCATGAAATCAGGGCGGTATGACAACGCTTTTTATGAAAACATGTGGAACACCCTGCTTTATGGTAAAATATGGAACAATGAAATACAGAACCGCAGAAAAAACGGAGAACTGTTCTGGGAGAGTGCCACCATCATTCCCCTGGAGGATGAAGACGGAAGCATCAACCGGTTTCTGGCCATTAAAGAGGATATGACGGAAAAAACAAACCTTCTCAAATCCTATGAAGAGGCCAATGAAGTGTTCCAGGAAATATTTTCCAACCTGCCAGTGGGAGTAGTCATCGTTGACACCGAAAAACACATTCTCCAGGTCAATGCCGAGGCGGAACGCATACTGGGATATGCCCCCAACGAGGCGGAACGCCTGCTGAAAAACCGGGTATGCCACGACAACTACTGCACGGTGGTTTCCGGGGAATGCCCCATCTTTGAGGGACAGAAACCCAGGGTGATCCTGGAAGAAAAATATGCCATTAAAAAAGACGGCACCACCATACCTATTTTAAAAAGTGTGATTCCCATAAAGCTGAAAGGAGAGCGGGTGCTTCTGGAGGCGTTCATGGATCTTTCTGCCAGAAAACAGGCGGAACTCGCCATGATTGAGGCCAAGACCGCCGCAGAAAATGCCAATAAGGCCAAATCGGAATTTCTTGCCACCATGAGCCACGAAATTAGAACCCCCATGAACGCCATCATGGGATTCACCGATCTGCTGTTGACCGAAGAAACCCAGCAGAACAAAAAAGAGAAACTCCAAATCGTTTCCGAATCGGCCCACAATCTGCTGCAGCTTATAAACGACATCCTGGATTTTTCCAAAATAGAAGCCGGTAAAATAGAACTGGAACACCTGCCGTTGTCTATCAAGGCGCTCTTGAGCCAGGTACACAGCCTGTTTGTATTCAAGGCAAAGGAAAAATCCCTGGATCTTATTTTAAATGTGGAAGAAAACATGCCCGAATATGCCATGGGCGATGAACTCAGAATTCATCAGCTCATGATCAATCTTCTGGGAAACGCCATCAAGTTCACCCACAAGGGGTCCATACACATCCACGCCGCATATAAAGACAGCCATTTCATCCTGAAGGTGGAAGATACAGGTGTGGGCATTCCCAAAGACAGTATCAACCACATTTTTGAATCCTTTCGCCAGGCAGACAGCTCAACGATGAGACAATATGGCGGCACCGGTCTGGGGCTTGCCATCTCCTCCTCCCTGGTGAAATTAATGGACGGGTACATTGAGGTCACCAGTGAAGCAGATAAAGGATCATGTTTTGCCATTCATCTACCCCTGGAAGTGGTGAACCCGGTGGAGCTGGTCTCTTCCGAGCCTGTTGAACAGGTTACAAACAGTTTTATGCCCCAAAAAACAATCCGGATACTGGTGGTGGAGGACAATGCCTTTAATTTAAAAATCGTAACTGCCATGCTCAAACGCATGGGTATTGCCCATGACAGTGCTGAAAACGGTGAAATTGCCATGGAACGGCTAAAAACACAAGCCTATGACCTGGTGCTTCTGGACATGCACATGCCGGTCATGGACGGCATGGAAACCATTGCCGCCATTCGCAGTACCCCGGAGTTGAAAGACCTCATGGTCATTGCACTCACCGCCAATGCCATTGTGGGAGACAGGGAAAAATATATCCGTGCAGGGTGCAATGACTATCTGTCCAAACCCCTGAAACGGGAAATTCTCCAGGAAAAAATCTGCTCTGTCTTCCCCGAGGCCTTTTAAATACATCCCCGTGCTGATCGCAAGGGCGCCACGTCCGGCAGGGGGGCCAAGAGTGGGTACCCGGGTTCCCCTGGTGCTTAAAGCTTTTAAAGCTTCCCCGACACCCCGGCATCGTCAAAGGAGGCCATCTCGCACATGATCTTACAGGCAGCCTCGGCGGTGTCCATGGTCAGGGCCGCACCGGTTCCTTCACCAAGACGCATTTTAAAATCAATGACGGAGACAATATCCATATATTCCAGGGCCGATTTCTGGGCAGCCTCAACGGATTTATGACCGGAAATCAGGTAGCCACGAATATCCGGATTAATAACAAAGGCCACAAGCCCGGCGGCGGTGGAAATCACCCCGTCAAGGACCACAGCGCATCCCACGGATGCCGCAGCAAGCACGGCACCGGCAATTCCTGCAATTTCATATCCACCCACCTTTTCCAGCATTTCAAATCCGTTTCGGGGATCCGGCTTCTGGAACAAAAGGGCCTTTTCAATGACTTGGGTTTTATGACTCAATCCTTTGTTGTCCACACCGGTGCCCCGGCCGGTTGCCTGGGCCGGCGTAATGCCGCAGATGGTTGAAATAAGGGCCGATGCCGATGTGGTATTGCCGATGCCCATCTCCCCCAGGCCCACAATGTCCACGGGGGCGACCCTGTGACTGTCCAGGAACACCCCCATGCCGTAAGCCAGGGCCGTGAACATCTCCCGGCGGGTCATGGCCGGTTCCAGGACAAAATTGCGGGTCCCCCTTCGCACCTTTTTTATGATAAGATCGGGGTGGGGATCAAAATCACCGTCCACCCCCATGTCCACAATTTTCATGTCAATGTGATGATGGCGGCACAATACATTGATGGCAGCCCCGCCCTGGAGAAAATTTTTAACCATCTGCCCGGTCACCTCCCGGGGATAGGCGGATACCCCCTCTTCGGTGATGCCATGATCTGCTGCAAACACAAACAATGACTTGCGGCGAATGAGCGGATGGAGGGTCTTCTGGATCAGGCTCATCTGCACGGATAGCTGCTCCAGAGTACCCAAGGCACCCAGGGGTTTTGTCTTATTATCCATTTTTGCCTGGGCTGCGGCCAGAAAGGTCTGATCCACGGGCACGACACCTTCAATAACCTCCCGGCAGAAAGCTTCCCGCCCATGGATATCCCCGGCATCAGCAAGTGTTTTTTCCGTGGCCCTGCTGGCCCCTTCTCCATGGGTGACAGCACCCCACCCCACCCCGGAACATGTGGGGTCCGGAACTTGCGCCTTCAGCCCGTCATGGCTTTTTATGGTGTGATCGCCAGCAGCTTCAACCCCCATCCAGGCATCCTTGCTATGACAACCGGGGGTCGGGGTCAGGCAAGTGCCGGTAAAATCCATAATATATTTGAGATCCTCACCGGATATCACGTTTTCCATGACCCTGGGAATACATTCAGGGGACACACATCCTTCCACCAGCAGGGCCAGGCAGGACTGATATTTTTCCATGAAGGGCAGCCCGTCCACCATATTCTGCCGGGTCAGACCATAGGCCCCTGCCACCACAAGCTCTTTATAATGAAGGGCATTGATCAAATTGGTTTCAAGATGTTCATTCTTGGTAATACCGCTGAAAAAGCACATTCGCCCGGCCTTACCGGCCTTGACAATACCCAGGGCAAAGGCCATGAAATCGGCACAGGCATTGACCACCACATCAAACTCACTTTCCACGGTGTCCTTGAGGCAGGCGATACCGGTGGCAGACAGAAAAGGAGCGATCTTCAATCTTTTTTCTTCACTTTTTTCAATGACAAGGACCTGGGCTCCCACATCCATGAATGCCAGTGCAGCAACAAGCCCCATGGTGCCGCCCCCATAGATGATCACCCGTTCCCCGGCCACAGGCTTAACTTTATCCAGAAGGTTAAATACACACCCCACAGGTTCGGCAAAGCAGGCAATGGGATCTGAAATGCCATGGGGCAGGGGGACCAGACTTGACGGGGGCACCCTTATCTGTTCGGCAAAACCGCCATCGGTGTGAAATCCCATAATCTTCATGTCCTCACACAAATTTTCACGACCGGACACACAATAACGGCAATGGCCACAGCTCGTTCCCGGCCACACGGCAAAACGATTTCCCGCATCATCCTCAAGCACCATCTCATGGCCAGGTACCCGGGGAAGATGAAGGTCCCGGTGGCCCTGGCTCCACATTTTTGCATCGGTTCTGCACACAGCGCAGCACCGGACCTTGAAAACAGGCAGATCCGTTGAGATGTCATCTTCAAAAAGATCCATATATTCAAGACGTCTGAGTCCCCTGAGAATCAGTTTTCTCATATGTTTTTCTTCTGTCCTTATTTTATTATTTTTATATAAAACTCCGCCTAAATATCTGAAATCATAAGAGTTTCTTTTTTTGTTGTGGCTGATGTTTACAGCCATGTGGGTTTTATATGAAACTCCGTCCAAGATGCTGCAATGATGAGAGTTTCAACTTTCGTTGTGGCAGGTGTTTACTGCCATGTATGTTTATATGAAAAGGTCGCTTTCAAGTCTACCTCAGCTGAGCCCCTCCCCCGATGGGCAATAGGAACCGGACAATCGAGCTGTCTACAGTTCCGGTCCGGGACCATTGCCCGTCGGGGGAGGGGCGGCATAATGCCATTTACCATTTTCAATACTCGTTGTGTCCGCCAGAACATGCGGGTTATATGAAAATGCCGACAGCAGAGCCCCCGGCGGCATAATACCATTTGGCTCCGCGTCTACGACCCATTATTCGTTGTGACCGGCTGCCCAGTCATCTGCTTTTTATAAAGGTTCTTCCCTGAGGATCAGCCGGGAAATGGTGCCATGCCATCCCTGTTTTTTTTCCATGGTTGCCACATGGGCCTTGACAGTTTCAAGTTTTTCCATGGGAAAAACAGACGCTTTATCAAGTTTGCAGGTAATATAGACATCGTCTTTTACCCGAATATAGTCTATTTCGGTTTTAATGATCAACAACTGGGTTTCCATGCAATATCCCTGATTTAAAACACCATGCTGGGGCATAATGATATCCTTACAGAAGGGCTTCGAGCTTTTTCAGGCCCTGTTCCGGTTCATTGTTCTGGGATGCCACCCAGTTCTGCAAAGCCTCATAGGCTCCATTGCCATCCAATGCTCCGGCAGCAATCTCCAGGCCAGCCTCAATGGTATTGGCCTTGCCGGCCACGTAAAAAATCAATGCGGCATTCAAAATTGCGGCATCGTACCTTGCCCCCTTTTCCCGCCCCCGGATCAGGTTTACAAATCGGGCAGGTTCATTGTTGATATTTCCCTCGGGTGCCAGTTCTGCGGGATCATAGGTGTCCAGGGAAAACGCCCCGGGTGTCAAGGCATATTGGGAAATTCCCCCGGTTTCGGAAAGCTCTGCACACCAGGTGGTACCGCACACAGAGGCTTCATCCATGCCCCTGGCAGAGCCGTCAATGCCGCCGTAAATCACCATGGCCCGTTTAAATCCTATGGCCTGCATCACCTCAATCACCGGCAGAATCATCTCCTTTGCGTACACCCCCCGCACCGCGCGGTCCGGCATGGCCGGGTTTGCAAGGGAAGCGGCGATGTTCAGGGTGGAACCAAAGTAAATCTGGGAAAGAATTCTGCCAAGGGCCATGGGATGTATCTGGGAACTCATGCCATTAAAGAGACCTAACCCCGCTGTTTCAATACTGCGTGCCACCACATCCACATTGCACTCCACATCCACCCCCAGGGCTTCTGCCATATCCACGGTGCCGCACCGGGAGGTAATGGCCCGGGCACCATGACGTGCCATTCTAACACCGCCGGACGCAGCAATAATGGATGCAGCCGTGCTGATGTTAAAGGTCTTGAAGGTGTCCATGCCGGTACCGCTGTTTTCCACAACCGGTTGGCTTCCATTGAGTTCCACCTTGTTGGTATCCAGATCATAGATGGCCTGCCAGGAACCCGCAACCTCATCGGCGGTTTCTCCTTTGGCTGTAAGGGCTGCCAGAAAAGCGCCCTGCTGCATGGCAGTCACTTCATTATTCAACATATGATGAAAGGCATTTTTTGCCTCGTCTCTGTCAAGGGCTTCTCGACTGATAAGGCGCGTAATAAGCGCACCGAAATTTCTGTTTAATTCCAGGTCCTGCATATGAACTCCTGTGGAAGTCTAATCCTGTATAGTCTGTGCGTTGTGTTAAAAAAGCTGGGATAAAAGGTCCTACACTTATTTAGATTTTTGCCCTTTAGTCAAGCATTTTTTACAGACTTCCCCCGGATATTCTATTAAACCCCAAGCAGCCAAAAGCCCAAATAGCACCATCGGCGTCCAACAACATAAAGACGGACCCCGTTGATCCACCAAGCGTGACGACTAAAAGTCGTTTTATGATCATACCCGATGGCAATTTTCAAATCAAATATTATACAGGGGGCGCAGTGACGGGGCCTTCCACCGGCTCAATCAGCAGGCCTGGCCAGTGGAGCATGGCGGTGGTCCGGCGTTTCCGTTCTATATCCTTTAACACAAATCCGGCAACATCCTCGGTCACATGAATTAGTTTCGCCAGTTCATCTGCATAAATATCGTGATTATAAGCCCACAGGGCAAGATCCATTTTTTCAAAGGGAAGTCCATAATAAAACTCATCTTGCCCCTGGGACAGACTGAAAGTGTCTGTGGTGGGAGTGGTACTGCAAATCTCTTGAGGAAGCTCCAAATACCGGGCCAGCTCATACACCTGGGTTTTGTAAAGATGGGCAATGGGCTTAATATCTGAGGATCCATCTCCATTTTTAACAAAAAATCCCTGATCATACTCCATGCGGTTAGGCGTGCCCACCACCGCATAATTCAAACGATCGGCATGAAAATACTCAAGCGTTTTGCGGATGCGTTGTTTGAAATTGGTTGCCGCAACAATCTGAAGATATTGTTTCAACTCCATACGTTTTTTAGAGATGGTTCCATCGGGTGCCCTGACAATGAGATGAAAATAATTGATACCCCCATCCCCTCCCCCTGCAATGGTAATCTTACTTTTCCATCCATCACCATAATCGGGGAAAATCTCGCGAACAGCATCATCTCTCCACATATAACATCCAATGGCTTCAAGTGTCGCACTGATATTGATTTCAAGAGAATCAATCCCCAAGTGCTTGAGAAGCATGTTTCCCAGACGAGAGCTTTCCCCTGAGGAATCTCGCTCGGGAAGCAGCAGGCCCAGAACTTTTTCCGGACCAACCGCCATTGCGCTCAATGCTGCGGATACGGAACTGTCAATACCGCCGGAAACGGCCACCACAAGTCCACGGCGTTTCAGATTCTTTCGCAAATGCAAACGAATTCCATCTACTATTTTTTGTACCTCTTTACTCTTGTCAAATTGAAGCAACTCGTGCAGAACCTCAGTCTGTGTCATGTGCCTAATCCTCCAGCAAGTAGTGTATAAAAACTTTTAACATTGAATTGACCATAATACTTATGAATTAATAGATTTCTTATCCAAAAGCAACATGTTTCATTTAAAACGATAAGTATCAAAAAATTTGACTTGATCTTCTCTCAGGTTGATGCTACTTTTTTTAATTCAATGCATTTTTTTACGCCTCCCATGAACATGAACGCCAAGCAGTGGTCTATATGTGTGGACATGAAACAATGGGGCATGTAGCGATTCATTATTTCCAACCATGATAAATTAAGGAGACTGTTCGTGAAAAAGATTTTCAGTTCTTTATGTCTTGTGGCCATCATGTTTGCACTTGTACCCATGGTATCTGCGCAGAGCATTAAAATTGGTTTCAACATTCCCCTGACCGGAGAAATTCCCAAGGTCGGCGAAGAATCCAAGTATGCCGGAGAGATGCTTTTAAATGAAATCAATGCCCAGGGCGGCCTTGAAGTGGGCAGCGAAAAATACATGTTGGAATTTGTTTATGAAGACAACGAATCCAAGGCTGAATCTGCCGTAACCGCTGCATTAAAACTCATAGAAAGAGACAAGGTCCTTGCCATTGTGGGACCCAACTCCAGCAAACAGGCCGTACCGGCAGGTCAAGTATGCAATGACAACCGTACTCCCATGATCTCTCCCTGGTCCACCAACCCCGACACCACCAAAGATCGTCCCTGGGTATTCCGGGCCGCCTTTCTTGACCCCTTCCAGGGTCCCGTGGCCACGGATTTTGCAATCAAGACCTTTAAAGCCCAAAAAGCGGCGGTTCTGTATGCCTTGGCCAATGATTACAGCAAAAACCTTGCTGAAATCTTCCAGGCCGATTTTAATAAAAAAAAGGGCGAAGGAGCCGTTGTAGCCTTTGAAAGTTATGGAGACAAAGACCAGGATTTCAGTGCCCAGCTCACCAAGATCCTTTCGGCAAAACCCGATTTTATCTTTCTGCCCAACAACTACAACGAAGTGGCTCTCATCATCAAACAGGCCCATGACCTTGGCTGGACAGGACCTTTCATGGGTGCCGATGCCTGGGGGAACTCAGAGCTGATGAACCTTTGCGGAGACGACTGCAAAGGTCACTACTTCTCCACCCATTACGCCGCAGCCGGTGCCACCGGTGCCACAAAAGATTTTATAGACAAATACACCGCCCTTTATGGATATCAGCCCGCAGATGTGGCTGCCCTGACCTGGGATGCCATTCATGTGGTGCTGGCAGGTATTCAGAATGCCGGTAAAATCACCGGCAACCTCAGAAAAGACCGACAGAATCTCCGGGACGGCATTGCCGCCATCAAGGAGGTAAAAGGGATCACCGGTAATATGAAGTTTGACGCCCAAGGAGATCCCATTAAATGTGCCGTGGTGGTTAAAATCAGTGACGCCGGTGAATTTGAATTCACCGAATCCGTTTGCCCATAACCCCATCCATGATGGAACATTCAAACAATTTTCCCAGGTGAACGTTTAATGCCTGCACCTTAACGCTGCAGGCGTTTTCCGGCCGGACATGTAAAACATCTGGTACTGCCCGGCAGTGCCCTTATGCCAATACCCGTCCCAGTCAAACTTAACCGAACGACTTTAAAAAAGTGCCATCGCGTTACATCAAACGGGGACCGTCGCCCCCGGAAAATTGCGTCCATAACCCGTGTGCCGGCTGATATCATCTTAGAATGCCATCAACCGGCACATGCTGTATATTGAGGATATTCTCGTGTTTGACAGTATTTTTCAAAACCTATTTAATGCATTGCAATGGGGCAGTTTTTATTCCCTCATCGCCCTTGGCTACACCCTTGTCTACGGGGTATTGCGCCTAATCAACTTTGCCCATGGGGATATATTCATGGTAGGGGCCTACATTGCGTTTTTCCTTTCGGTTTTCTTTTTTAAAGGAGATCTTGCCCTTTCCGGGGGTACCACCCTTGCCCTTGTCATCCCACTTACCATGGTTCTGACGTCCATCTGCGGGGTGACCCTGGAGCGCATCGCCTACCGCCCCCTGAGACGAAAGGGGGCCAACCGGCTTTATGTTGTCATCACTGCCCTGATGTGCGGATTGATCCTTGAAAACGGCAACCTGGCCTTCCTTGGTGCCAGCCGCAAAAGCTTTCCCGAACTCATCGATAAGGTAATCTATAAATTTGGTCCGGTGAGCATGACCAACCTGAAAATCGGGGTGGTCCTGTCATCCATCATTGTTTTTTTTATTCTCAATGCCTTTATCACCAAAACCAAAATTGGCATGGCCATGCGGGCCATCTCCTACGACAAATTTGCAATTCCCCTCATGGGAATTCCCATAGATACCATCATCGTGGTGACCTTTGTTCTGGGCTCATCCCTGGCCGGTCTTGCCGGTATTCTCTTTGCCATGTCCTATCCGGTGCTGGACCCGTTCATGGGGGCGCTCATCGGATGGAAAGCCTTTATTGCAGCGGTGGTGGGGGGAATAGGTGACATCAAAGGTGCCTTTGTGGGTGGGTTCCTCCTTGGCATTGTGGAAATTTTGGCCGTGGCGGTGTTTCCATCCACTTTCCGGGATCTCATTGCTTTTTCCATACTGCTCATGATCCTGGTGGTCAAACCCACTGGTCTTTTCGGCATTGCAAAATCAACCAAAATATAGGGTTTTCACATGAAAAAGTTGTCCATACCTCTCCTGCTGCTCCTCCTTGCCGTGGGAACTGTGCTGGCGGCACATTTTGAGCTGCTGGATCTTTACATACAGACGGTGATCATGTTCATCGGGGTCAATATTATACTCTCCTCAAGCTTTAACATCATCAACGGCTACATGGGGGAATTTGCCTGCGGTCATGCCGGATTCATGGCCGTGGGTGCCTATGTCACATCTGTTTTAAACATCATGTTGTTCACCAAAAGTAAAACCTTTGGTGCACCTCTTCTATCACCGGATCTTACACTGTATTTTTTTCCGGTGACCCTCATACTGGGGGGGATTGCTGCTGCCTTCACCGGACTCATCGTGGCTGTGCCCTCGTTTAAAACAAGGGATGATTACCTGGCCATCATCACCCTTGCCGCCAATTTCATCATCGTGAGTCTCTTTATCAACATGGATGTCATCGGCGGTGCCAGGGGACTCATGGGCATGAAACAGATCGTGTTTGCCATGGAGGATGTTGCCTTTATTCCCTGGATGCTCATCTGGGTATTTACGTTCACCTATCTCACCGTTTTCATCATCCGTCGATTTGTCACTTCCACCTATGGCAAGGGCATCATCGCCATCCATCAGGATGAGATTGCCGCTGAGATCATGAGCGTCAACACCAACAAGATGAAGCTTGTGGCCTTTATGCTCTCCTCGGGTCTTGCTGGCATTGCCGGGGGCCTTTTTGCCCATATTCTGGGATACATCAACCCCAACTCCTTTGGTATTTTAAAATCCACGGAATGTCTGGTCATGGTGTACATGGGGGGGATGGGATCTCTGAGCGGATCCATCATCGCCGCCATCCTCTTTACCCTGCTCATTGAAGGCCTGCGCTTCATAATCCCAGCGGCCGATACCCTTATTCACTATCTGCCCCTTATTCCGGATACCTTTCATTTGAGCCAGGTATTAAAATGGGTAATTATTCCCCTGATTCTGGTTATTCTCATGCAGTTCAGACCCGAAGGGATCATGGGTAATCGTGAATTATCCGACTTTTTCCCAAAACTCAAACGATTCTATGTCTTTAAATAAAGAGCATGCATCCAGAAAGTAAATATTCGGTCAGCACCCCATCTTCACCTATTTTGGTCTGTTCACATAGCATTAGTATGCTACGCAGCCCCCAATAGGCGAATATGGGGCACTGCCCAAACATTTACAGTACCAAGCCGAATATTTACTCCAAAAAAGACATCACAACGGAGAAATGATTTATGTCTTTGCTTAAAATAGATGGTCTGACCCAGAAGTTCGGAGGGTTAACCGCTGTATCCGATTTTTCAACAAACTTTGAGGGAAATGAACTCATGGGGCTCATCGGCCCAAATGGTGCCGGTAAAACCACAGTTTTCAATATTGTATCCGGTTTTTACACCCCCACCCAGGGTGATCTCAGTTTTAAAGGCAACACCATCAATGGCTTAAAGCCCCACGTGGTGACGGGCATGGGCATTGCCAGGACTTTTCAGAACATCCGCCTGTGGCATGACATGTCTCTGCTTGACAATATTCTCATATCCCAACACCACAATCTGGGCTACACCCTGTTTGATTCCTTTGTACGCAACCGACGTTACATGGAAAATGAACAGCGCATGAGAACAATTGCCATGGACCTTCTTGAACAGCTAAATCTGGTTCAATTCAAGGACGAAAGGCCGGGAAACCTGCCCTATGGCATCCAACGCAAAATTGAAATTGCCAGGGCACTGTCCGTGAAACCGGACCTGCTGCTGCTCGATGAGCCCGCCGCCGGTCTCAACTCATCGGACGTCCAGGATCTTATTAAACTCATTGCCTGGATTCACAAGGAATTTGATATTGCCATCTGGATGATCGAACATCAGATGGCCGTTGTCATGTCCCTTTGCTCATGGATACAGGTCATTGATTTCGGCCAAACCATTGCCCAGGGAACGCCGGAAGAAATACAGAATAACCCAGCGGTAATCAAAGCATATCTGGGGGATGATAATATCTGATGTTACTTGAAATCAAAGATCTATATGTTAAATACGGCAATATCGAAGCCCTGCACGGCATCTCCTTCACCGTTGACAGAGGCGAAATTGTGACCCTCATCGGCTCCAATGGTGCCGGTAAAACCACCACCCTGCATGCCATCACCCGGGTACCGCCCCCCGAGGGCTCCAAGGTATCCGGCGGGGAGATTTTATATAACGGACAAAGCATCCTCAATATCCCAGCCCACACCATTGTGTCCGATTATCACATTGCCCTTGCCCCCGAAGGCCGCCATATTTTCGGCAATCTCACCGTGGAGGAAAATTTAAAACTTGCCACCTACTCCCGAAAGGATGACGCCTCCAGAAAAAAAGACTATGACCGGGTCTACGATCTGTTTCCCAAAATGGCGGAACGGCGCTACCAGCGGAGTGAAACCTTAAGCGGCGGCGAGCAGCAGATGCTTTCCGTGAGCCGGGCCATCATGACAGCCTGTGATTTCATTCTGCTGGATGAACCCTCCATGGGATTGTCTCCGCTTCTCATGTATGATATGTTCAGGGTTTTAAAGACCCTCAATGAAGAGGGAATGACCATCCTTCTCATTGAACAGAACGCCAACCTGGCTTTAAAGTTTGCCCACCGGGGATATGTCCTTGACACCGGAGAAATTGTGGCAAGTGGGTCTGCAACGGATCTGTTGGACAACCCCGATGTAAAAAAAGCATACCTGGGCGGATAATATTCATGAAATTCAGACCATGCATAGATCTTAAAAACGGCAAAGTGGTGCAAATTGTTGGAGGAACCCTTGACGACAATCAGGGCAATGCCCCGGTCACCAATTTTGAGACACACAAAACCCCGGTGGCATTTGCCGCCAGATACAAGAAAGACCAGTTGTTCGGAGGGCATGTCATCTCTTTGGGGCCGGGCAATGAGGCGGCGGCCCTGTCGGCACTGAAAGCCTTTCCCGGCGGCCTCCAGGTGGGGGGTGGCATCACTTCGGAAAATGCCCGGACCTATCTTGATGCCGGAGCCAGCCATGTCATTGTCACCTCCCATGTGTTTTCCAAGGGTGCCATTGACATGGATAAGCTGAAAAACCTGGTGAAAGCCGTGGGGGGAAAGCGATTGGTGCTGGACTTGAGCTGCCGTAAAAAAGGCAAAGACTTTTTCATCGTCACTGACCGCTGGCAGACCTTCACCCAGGTGGCCGTCACCGAAGAAACCCTTGTTTTTCTGTCAGCATATTGCGATGAATTTCTGATCCACGGAGTGGATGTGGAGGGCAAAATGGCGGGCATCCAGACAGAACTTGTTGAGATACTGGGAAACCATTCGCCCATTCCAGCCACCTATGCGGGGGGGGCCAGCAGTTTTTCCGATCTTGATCTTGTTAAAAAACTGGGAAAAAATCGGGTGGACCTCACCATCGGCAGTGCCCTGGATATTTTCGGCGGCACCATTTCCTATGATGCCGTGGTGGCATGGCACCATGCCTGCAAGGCAGTTACATAACAAAGAATGGGGCTTGGTCATAATATGGGCCATCCGTCACAATTGATAGGCCAACGGGGTCAGGTTATGTTGTGAGCAAGCCCAAAGAATGAAAATGGCAATATGCCGCCCGGACCGGAACTGTAGACAGCTCGATTGTCCGGTTCCTATTGCCCATCGGGGGAGGGGCTCTGCTGAGGTAGACTTGAAGGCTACCTTTTCATATAACATACATGGCAGTAAACACCTGCCACAACGAAAGTTGAAACTCTAATCATTGCAGCACCTTGGACGGAGTTTTATATAAAAAAAATGGAAAACAAAGAGGCCATGGAAGAACTGAGCAAGACAAAACAGAAAAAAAATGCCGAGGCCCTTCAGGAAATCGGGGTACGGCTTGTGGACCTGCCGGAAAAAGAACTCAAGACTCTGGACATCCCGGACATACTGAAAGATGCCGTGCTTGAGGCACAGTCCATGACCCGGCATGGAGCCAGAAGACGACAGCTTCAGTACATAGGCTCTCTCATGCGTGACCTTGACCCGGAACCCATCCAGGCCGCCGTGGAGCATATTTCCCTGAACCGGGCCCAGGCTGCACATAAATTCCAACAGATGGAAGCCTGGCGGGACCACCTGATATCCCCGGATACGGCTGATGACACCCGGACTCTGGATGTTTTTATGGACACGTTTCCCCACACCGACCGCCAGCGACTGGGTCAGCTCATTCGCAATGCCGTCAATGCAAAGGACGCAAAAAAGAAAACCAGGGCAGCCCGGGGACTGTTTCAGTACATCCGTGAAATCATGGAAACTCCCACCGGGGAACCCACCCTCTGATGTTTCTGCCCACCACAAAAAAAGAATGCCTGGAACGGGGATGGCAGAGCCTTGACGTCATCCTTATTACCGGCGACAGTTACATTGATTCGCCCTTCATCGGGGCTGCCGTCATTGGCAAAACCCTGGAAAAACAAGGATTTCGTGTGGGGATCATTGCCCAACCGGACATGGAATCCCCCGGGGATATCACACGCCTGGGGGAACCGCGCCTTTTCTGGGGCATCACCGCCGGGGCCGTGGATTCCATGGTATCCAACTACACGGCCACCCGGAAGCGTAGGAAAAGTGACGACTACACCCCGGGGGGCATCAACAACCGTCGCCCCGACCGGGCCGTCATTGCCTATACCAACCTCGTAAAGCAATATTTCAAAGATACCTCTCCCATTGCGCTGGGAGGCATTGAAGCCAGTCTTCGAAGAGTGGCCCACTATGATTTCTGGAGTAACAAGATCAGACGTTCCATTCTCTTTGATGCCAAGGCAGATTACCTCATCTACGGCATGGGGGAAAAGACAGTTGTGGCCCTGGCAAGCCTTCTGTCCCAGCATGCAGCCTCCCCCTGCCCTGCCAGACTCCAAAAGGAAATATTATCCGTCCGGGGGCTTTGCCATATTTCAAAAACTCCGGTTAGCGGTTACACAGAACTGCCCCCCTTTGAAACGGTGAAAAAAGACAATACCGCTTTGGTTCAAAGCTTCCACGACTTTTACACCAACAATGATGCCGTCACGGCCAAGGGCCTGATCCAGAAACAGGATGCCCGCTACCTGATCCAGAATCCCCCGGCCCCGGTGCCGGACACAGCGGAAATGGACCGCATCCACGACCTTGAATACGAAAGAGATCTGCACCCCTATTACGCAAAAATGGGCCAGGTAAAGGCCCTTGATACCATCCGCTTTTCCATTGCCACCCACCGGGGGTGTTATGGCGAATGTAATTTTTGCGCCATTGCCGTCCACGAGGGCAGAACGGTTCGGTGGCGAAGCCAGGAGTCCATTGTGCGGGAAGTGAAAACGATGACAAACCACCCGGCATTTAAGGGGATCATCTCCGATGTGGGGGGACCCACGGCCAATATGTACGGCTTTGAGTGCAGCAAGAAAATAGAAAAAGGTCCCTGTCGGGACAAACGCTGCCTCTTCCCTTCTACCTGCAAAACCCTGATGCCCGACCACTCCCCCCAGATGGCCCTTTTAAAACGCATATCTGCTGTCAAGGGAGTAAAAAAGGTGTTTGTTGCTTCGGGCATCCGGTATGATCTTATCTTGGCAGACAAAAAGCATGGGCAGCAATACCTGGATCAGATTGTCCAGGACCATGTGTCCGGCCAGATGAAAATCGCCCCTGAACACACGGAAATGGATGTGCTTTCAGCCATGGGCAAACCCGGGAACACCGACGAACTGCTGGATTTTAAAAAAAGATTTGACCACCTGTCCAAAAAGGCCGGAAAAAAACAATTTCTCACCTATTATCTCATGGCGGCCCATCCGGGCTGTACACGGAATCATATGGAGCAGCTCCAGCAGTTCATACGCCGGGAACTTGGTATCCGTCCCGAACAGGTGCAGATTTTCACGCCCACCCCGTCCACCTATGCCACCTTGATGTATGCCACGGGGATCCATCCCTTTTCCCGGCAGAAAATATTTGTGGAAAAAAGTCCCCTGGAAAAGGAAAGACAAAAAAAAATGATCACCGGTTTTGCCGGAACATCCCGGCAAAAGAAGTTTCATGGATATCCCTCCCCGGGAACGGTTTCCAAAGGGATCTTTCCCATGCCCCACCACCGACCACAGAAAAAGAAACAGCCCAAAAATCATCGGACAAGAGAACCCCATGGCCATAAGCCGGTATAAAAACATCCTCACCATCAGCCTTTCTCTGGTCCTGAGCATGGGTGCCACCACGGTGATGGAATTCACTGACCGGGTATTTCTGGGCAACTATGATCTAAATAGCCTGGCCGCCGCCACCCCGGCTGGCATCACCTCCTTTTTATTCACCGCTTTTTTCCTGGGCGTGGCCGGGTATGTCACTGTTTTCATTGCCCAGTACACCGGTGGTCTCAAAGGGGCCGGGGACTCTCAATATATCATGTGGCCCATGGTAATTACGGGCAGCCTGTTTCTGTTTCTGCCAGTGTGGGCAGGCATCACATACTGGCACCTGAGGCTATATTTTATCTGGTGCTGTATCACCATTTATCTTGTGGGTCTATTCTTTCTGGTCATGCTGCGCTATCGTCAGGGGAAATGGCAAACCCTGTCCACCATTGAAAAACCACTGACCCCGGCATCACCCGGAATACAGACATCCTGACACATTCAGAGAGTGCTATTTTGTGTTTTGTATTTGCAACAGCAAATGATCCATGTATAGTATGCAAAAAAATAACAGCCCTTTGCGGACACGTTTCAACTAAAGGGAACTCCCCCATGGACCAGGCATAAAGCATGAATTTTTTTAACTCCATTCGCACCCGGCTGGCCCTTTCGGCCTTTTTAATTGTATCTCTCTCCATTGGAATAATCACAGGTATTGCCACCTGGAAAATCCGTGAAACAACTCTGGCAAACACCCGGCAGGAAACCCTGCTGTTTTTAAAAAAGAACAGCCAGGAGATCCATGAAAAACTCCAGGACGCCATCCAACTCAGTGAAATTCTGGCCCAGTACATAGCCTCCACCCACCATGACTGGCAAAAAACCGTTTTCCTGAATAATCTCTTAAAACACAACCGCATCGCCGGAATCAGAAGCCTCTTTACCATCCCCCCGAAAAAAGAAAAAAGCCGACGTCTCAATGACGAACTCATCCAGTTCTGGCAGACCACCCCCACCGGAGAAACCAGCAGCACCTTTTTCGATCCTTCACAAATCAGCCAAATCATGAAAACGGCAAAGCTGGCAGAAAAAACCGGTAAAACGGTTATTTCAAATCCTTACACCGACCCATCAGAGAAAACAGATACCCTTTTATGTTCAGTTGTTACACCGGTTATCCGTTATGGACGGTTCCAGGGCAGCACCTGTGTGGAACTCTCCACGGAAGAAATCTGTCAACCCATCACTGATAACCTGAACAGTTTTTCCATGGCTGGCCAGATATCCCAGATGAGCCTATTCACAGCCGGGGGGGCCATGATATGGGTGTTAAAAAACAAATCTCTCCAGGGCAGTACCATGGACAAGATGGCCAATGGGCAAACCAGCCCCCTGCATGGCCTTCAGGGCATGACTAAACCCCAGTCCTTGATCATAAGCATTGGTGGAAAAAAACAGATTGACAGCCGCATTCCCGTTTATTTCAGCAATTCTGATACCGTTTGGTCCATCGGACTTCGCATTCCCCTTGAGGCTGCCACAAAAAGTGCAGACGAACAGATGCGCATGCAGTTCCTCATGGGCTTGCTCATCTCCCTTGTCACCCTTCTGCTGGTGTTGATTCTGTCCAGAAGAATCACAGAACCGCTGCTGGATCTTTCAGAAGCGGCAGCCCGGATCTCCCGGGGCAATTATGACCACCCCGTCACCCCCAGGGGAACCGGGGAAATCCGGGAACTGTGCCGGGCATTCAGGGATATGGTCACCCAAGTTCAACAAGGTCGACAGCATCTTCAAAACTCCATTGATGCCCTTGAAATCATCATTGAAAAGGTGCCCTTCGGCATGGTACTCATTGATTCACAGCATAAGATCACAAGGGTCAATCGGGAGGCATTGGCCATCTGTGGCAAAACCGAAGCCGAAACCCTGAACCAGCCCTGTTATCTTCACTTCTGCATGGATACTTCTCCCATATGTCCCATTGAAAAGTCCGGAAACCATCCTGAAAAACAGGAAATGACCCTGAGAAAGAAAAATGGATCCCTGGTTCCGGTGCTCACCACCGTGATTCCCTCCAGAATATATGGCAAAAAAATGCTCATCAAATCCATCATCGACATTTCTGAAATCAAGGAAAAGGAACTGGAACTGGAACGGGCAAAAACCGCAGCCGAGCAGGCGTCCCGGGCCAGAAGTGAGTTTCTGGCCAACATGAGCCATGAAATACGCACTCCCATGAACGGCATCATCGGCATGGGGGAACTTTTATGTGACACCGAGCTGACCCCGGAACAGAAGGAATACGCCCACGCCATCGGCACCAGTGCCGATGCCCTTTTAGTCATTCTCAATGACATCCTTGATTTTTCCAAAATAGAGGCTGGAAAAATTGACATTGAAGAAATCGACACCAGCCTGTCCAGCATCATTGAAGGGGTTGCCGATATTCTGTCCCACAAAAGCAATGAAAAAGGCATTGAATTCATCTGCATGATCGACAACGATATCCCGGATTTTGTCAAAGGAGACCCAGGACGACTGCGCCAGATATTAATGAATCTGGGGGGCAATGCATTGAAATTCACAGAAAAAGGAGAGGTGGTGATCCAGGCCACGGTGGAAGCGGTTTCTTCAACGGCCACCACAATTAAATTCACCGTCAAAGATACCGGCATTGGTATTGCTGAAGATAAAATCGGCGGTTTGTTTGAAAAATTCACCCAGGCCGACGGCTCCACCACCCGAAAATATGGCGGCACCGGCCTGGGCCTTGCCATCTCCAGACAACTTACCACCCTCATGGGGGGAGAAATCGGTGCCATTTCAAAACCGGGAACCGGATCCACCTTCTGGTTCACCATTCCCTTCGGTAAAAGCACCGAAACCGCGGTCCCTGCCTCCCTGACATCCGTGGACAAAGCCCTTTCAAATAAAACCATCCTGGTCATTGATGACAATGCCACCAATCGCAGGGTAATCAGTCGCTATCTTACCCCCTTTAATTGCCAGATCATTGAAGCCGACTGTTCCCGGGCTGCACTTGATATTTTAAAGGCAAGTACGGCGTCCCCCCCCATTGATCTGGCCCTGGTGGATTTCATGATGCCCGGCATGAACGGCATTGACCTTGGCCGTCACATCCGTGAAGATCGCCAATTTCACAGCCTGCTACTTGTGATGCTCACCTCAGCTGCCATGCGCGGGGATGCTAAAAAGGCTGGAGATGCCGGATTTGATGCTTACCTCACAAAACCCATTAAAAAAAATGCTCTGCTCAAATGTCTGGCCACCGTCCTTGACACGGACAGGGATAGAAAATCGGGAGAACTCCTAACCAAATACAATTTTACCACCTCCAGCGCACCGGCGGAACGAAGGGAAAGCGCGACCCAGGCAGAAAATCTGACCATTCTCATCGCCGATGACAACCTCATGAATCTACGAGTGGTGGAAAAAATGGTAAAAAAAATGGGACACACCCCTATAAAAGCCATGAATGGAAAGGAGGTTGTAGCGGCCCACCTGACAGCGGCACCGGACATTATTTTAATGGACATCAACATGCCCGAAATGGATGGCCTTGAAGCCACAGCCCTCATCCGGGAAAATGAAGCCCGGGAAAAGCAGAAACCAACCCCCATTATTGCCCTGACCGCCAATGCGCTCAAGGGAGATCGGGAGCATTTCCTGGCCGCAGGCATGGATGATTACCTGGCAAAACCCATGAAGAAAAAAGACCTTGAAACCATGATCAACCGGTACAGAACGATCAAAGTCACCTCCCAAAGAAAGGGGCAAACTCACCAGAAGTCAGAAGAACCGCTCCGCCCATGATCCCTGCATTCGCCTTTACTGAAAAAAAATTTCGCAGCCTCTCCCCCACCGGGGGGCACCGGTGGCTTATCAAATGGCTGACGTCGGTATACCAGAGCCTGTCCACCAACCGCCTGCCCGGGTCCGACCTTGCTTTTTTTACCCGGGAATATACCCAGGCTCTTTCCTGGTTGCAGATGCCGCCCCCCCCATTCCCCGACACCCCGAGCACAAGGTTGTGGATGGAATGTGTCTCCGATGCCATACACCACCACCGTATCCAGACCGGCTATTTACCAAAGGACCAGGATCTTTTACCCAGGGTTGTCACTGGAGACAAACAAACTGCATCCCCCCTGCCCCTTCCCTTTGAGTACCACATGGCCTTGGACGGACTCAGAAGCCTTTTCAATGTGGGCAGCATTTTTCGCACCTGTGACGCCGGTGGTATTCAATCGGTGATACTTGGCAATATTCCCGGAGGAGATCACCCCGTCATTGCAAAAACCTCCATGGGCACCTCCGCCTGGATGCCCCAGCGCACCTGCCATGACCTTGCAGAGGATCTTTTGCACATGAAAGACAAGGGGTTTTCCATCATCGGCATTGAAACCACTCAAAACTCAATCCCCCACGCCCGATACCCCTGGCCCGACAAGGGTATCATCGTCCTTGGCAATGAAGAGTACGGCATTTCTTCCCATGTCATGCGGGTGTGTGACGACTTTGTGCACATTCCCATGCTGGGGAGGAAAAATTCCATCAATGTGGCCAATGCCGCATCGGTGATTGTGTTTCAGGTGGCGGCCTTTTTTATGGATACTGGCAACAGCCATTAGATAAATATTTAACTTTTTATTGCCTTTTTATATCTTTATCAGGTATATTGTATGGTTATTTTTTACCGCATTTTCGTAATGACCCCCTTCCGTCACAACGGCAATGACAAAAAAACACTAAGGAGAAATCCATGATAAAAACTATGCTATCCGGTCTTTTAACCCTTTTGATGGTCTGCTTGATCCCATTGACTGCACCGGCAGCAGATAACATATTGATCGGTATTTCAAAAATTGTGGCCCACCCGGCACTGGATGCCCTGGAGCAGGGAGTACAGGACGGAGTGCGGGAACAATTTCCCCAGGCCGCCTTTGATCTCCAGAATGCCAACGGCGAACTGTCCACCGCCGCATCCATTGCCCAGAAATTCAAGGCGGAAAATGTCACCCTGGCCGTGGGCATAGCCACCCCCACAGCCCAGGCCCTGGTGGGAGCCATCAAAGACAGGCCGGTACTGTTCTGTGCCGTCACTGATCCGGAGGGTGCAGGACTTGTGAAGTCTGTTTTAAAAGGCGAAGAGTTTGTCACCGGTACCTCGGACATGACACCGGTAAGAGAGCAGATTTCCCTGCTCAATCGCATTAAACCCCTTAAAACACTGGGGCATGTGTACTGCAGCAACGAGGCCAATGCCGTCACCCTTGCCGCCATTGCCAAAAAAGTATGCAAAGACATGGGCATCGGCTTCATTGAAACCACCGTCACCAACTCCGCTGAAGTCAAACAGGCGGTACAGACCCTTGTATCCCGGGTGGACGGTATTTATCTGAGCAATGACAACACCATCTTTTCCGCCCTGGGCGCCGTCACCAGCGTGGCCATGAAGCATGGTATCCCGGTGATGTCAGCTGATCCCAGCTCCGCCGTCAACAATGATGTCCTGGCTGCCTGGGGATTTGACTATTATAAAATGGGCAGAAAAACCGGCCGCATGGCCGCGGATATATTAAATGGCACAAGCCCCGGGGATATCCCCACGGTGTACATGACCGATCCCTCGGATGTGGATATTCTCTTAAACATGGATGTGGCGCAAAAACTGGGACTGAGCTTTCCCCAGGACATCAAAGCCATTGCCAACAAGATCATTGAAAACGGGACGCTGACAGAACGCGCCCTGAAATAGAGACCAAAGTCATACAAAAAAAATTAAGGGCACAAAGACCACCGGGACAGACACCGCGGTTCTTCGTGCCCTCCCTGTTAGAAAAAATGGAGTCTTACAAAACCAAATGATCGAAGGCATATTTGTTGAAGGGCTGATCTATTCCATCATGGCACTGGGGGTATTTTTCACCTTCAGAATCCTTGATTTTCCAGATCTCACCGTGGATGGTTCCTTTCCCATGGGGGCAGTGATCATGGCGGCCTGCCTCCATGGCGGCATTTCCCCCCTGGCCGGGCTTTTTCTGGCCTTTTTAGGTGGGGTCAGTGCCGGAGCCGTCACCGCAGCCATTCATAACAAGCTAAAGGTGCCCCATTTGCTGGCCGGGATTCTCACCATGACCATGCTTTATTCGGTGAACATCCGTATTCTTTCCAACCGGGCAAATCTGCCCCTGCTGCGGGTGGACACCCTGCTCACCCAGGTGCATGGGTACACACAAGGATTTCTTGCCCCGGAATATGCCTCTCTTTTGTTTTTCATCATCGTTGTTTTTATCATCAAGAAACTGATGGATATCTTTTTCATCACAGACATGGGGCTCATGTTCGGTGCCCTTGGCAACAACGAACAGATGGTAAGGGTCCAGGGCGTCAATCCAGCCACTCTGAAGCTCATCGGTGTGGGCCTTTCCAACGGGCTTGTGGCCCTATCCGGTGCCTTTGCCGCCCAGTACCAGGGATTTGCCGACATTAACCTTGGCCAGGGCATTGTGGTCACAGGTCTTGCCTCGGTGATGCTGGGGGAATTCATGCTGACCTCAAACAAAATTTCGGTGTTGACCCTGCGGGTGATCCTGGGGGCCATTTTGTTCAAGGGCATCATGTACCTGGGCCGGTATTACGGCTACTATATCAACATGACCCCCAATGACCTGAAACTCATTGCCGGTGTTTTGATCCTCATCTCCCTTGCGGCTGCCAATTTTAAAGACAAACGCAAGGAGGGCACCCCATGATTGACATTGAAAACCTGACCAAAACCTTTCACCCGGGCACACCCAGCGAAAAACAGGTGCTCAGATCCATAGATCTCCATGTGGAAAAAGGCGATTTTATCACGGTTATCGGCAGCAACGGGGCCGGTAAGACCACCCTTTTAAATCTCATATCCGGATCACTTTTTCCCAGTGCCGGTACCCTGATTATAAAAGGACAGGATGTAACCGCCATGCCCGAATACCTGCGGGCAAGGCATATCGGACGCATCTTCCAGGACCCCCTTGCTGGCACGGCCTCCAACATGACCCTGGAAGACAACATGATGATCACCTGCAAAAAAGGCTTTAAATGGCCGGTGATCAGCCTGAACAGAAAAATGCGGCAACGCTTCCATAAAGAGGTACGTCAACTGGACATGGGTCTGGAATCCCGGATGAAGGAGAATGTCAGCAGTCTCTCCGGGGGACAGCGCCAGGCACTAACCCTTCTGATGACCGTGCTGTCAAGCCCTGATATTTTACTTCTGGATGAGCACACAGCAGCCCTTGACCCCAGAAATGCCGCCATGGTCATGGACCTGACCCGGCGCTTTATTACCGAAAAAAAACTCACCTCTCTCATGATCACCCACAACATGGGCCATGCCATTGAATTTGGCAACCGTCTGATCATGATGGATGGTGGAGAAATTATCATTGATGTAAAAGGAGAAACCAAAAAAGCGTTGACCATCAAAAAGCTCATCGACATGTTTGGTTCCATCCGAAAAAAAACCTTTGAAAACGATGAGGTTCTCCTCACAAACTGAAGAATCCGGGTGCCCCCATGTGACCCGTTTTTCCATACTTGAACCATAAGGATTAAAAATAGAAATGACCCAGAAAGCAGATAACAACAAAATTCGAAATATTGCCATCATTGCCCATGTTGACCATGGAAAAACAACTCTGGTGGATGCCATGTTCAAACAAAGCGGGGTATTCAGACAGGGTAAAGAGGTGGACGATCGCATCATGGACTCCATGGATCTGGAACGGGAAAGGGGAATCACCATCTCCGCCAAGAACTGTGCAGTGATGATTGACGGCATAAAAGTCAATATTCTGGACACCCCGGGCCATGCTGATTTCAGTGCCGAGGTGGAACGGGCACTGTCCATGGTCAACGGTGCCATCCTGCTGGTGGATGCATCGGAAGGCCCCTTGCCCCAGACCCGGTTTGTGCTGAAAAAAGCTCTGGAAGCTGGCCTTCGCATCATTGTAGTCATCAACAAAATTGACCGGGCCGATGCCAGAACCATGGAGGTGCTGGACGAAATCTACGACCTTTTCATTGACCTGGATGCCACCGATGCCCAGATTGATTTCCCGGTGCTCTACGCTGTGGGCCGGGACGGCATTGCCAAAAATGAACTGGAAGACGACTCCCAGGATCTTCAACCCCTTTTCAAGGTGATTTTAAGTGAAATCCCGGCCCCCACCTTTGACCCGGCAGAGCCATTTCAGATGCTGGTGTCCGATCTGGGCCACTCCGATTACACCGGACGACTGGCCATTGGGAAAATTGCCAACGGCAGCGTAAGCTCCCGGGATGAGCTGGTTCTCATCGGCAAAGACAACCAACCCGTGAAGTTAAAAGTTTCAAGCCTTCAGATCTATGACGGTGCATCCCTTGGCCCGGCCGGGGTGGTGGAAGCAGGTGACATCGCCGTGGTGTCCGGCACAGACGCCTTTGAAATAGGAGATACCATCTGCACAAAGGAATTTCCCAAGGCCCTGCCCCGCATCACCGTTGACGAACCCACGGTGTCCATGATGTTCTCTGCATCGGATTCCCCCTTTTCAGGTATGGAAGGCAAACTGGTTCAATCCAGCCGTATCCGGGAACGGCTGGAAAAAGAGGCCCTGGCCAATGTGGCCATATCTGTCCAGGAAACGGCAGAAAAAGGATCTTTCACCGTCCAGGGACGGGGGGAATTTCAGATGGCCATTCTGGTGGAAACCATGCGCCGGGAAGGATTTGAGCTGTGTGTGGGACGTCCCCAGGTGATTTACCGCACCGATGCCGACGGCAGAAAAACAGAGCCTGTGGAAAAACTCTACGTGGATTGTGAAGAGACCTTCACCGGGGTGGTCACGGAAAAACTCTCCATTCGCAAGGGACGTCTGATAAACCTGTCCAACAAACGGGGACGGGCCAACATGGAATTTTCCATCCCCTCCCGGGCCCTCATCGGATACCGGGATGAATTTCTCACCGATACCAAGGGTACCGGCATCATGAATTCCATCTTTGACGGATATGAAGTGTATCGGGGGGATTTCCCCACCCGGCGCACCGGCTCCCTTGTCAGTGATCGAAAAGGAAAAGCTGTACCCTACGCCCTTTATAACCTGGAACCCCGGGGACGATTGATGATTACCCCCGGCACCCCGGTGTATGAAGGCATGGTGGTGGGAGAACACAGCAAGAGCAACGATCTGGATGTCAATCCCTGCAAGGAAAAAAAACTGACCAACATGCGCGCTTCGGGCAAGGATGACAGCACCACCTGCTCACCGGTGAAACCCCTTACCCTGGAGCAGGCGTTGAATTTTCTCAACGACGATGAGCTGGTGGAGGTAACGCCTTTAAGCATCCGGGTCCGGAAAAAAATTCTTTCCCGTCAAAGACGCTACACCAATCGATAATCTTTCTGAGTGGGTTTTATTGAAACGCGTGCCATTCCGGCGACCGGGGCAGGTATTACCCTCCTCTCATGTATGCATGCGCATCTCTACGAGCCTCGCAGCCCGTCCATGGGCTGCGCCGAGGAAAATGGCAAATTTTTCAGCGTCCATGCTAAAAGCTACCATTTAATCCGCTCCGGGCAATACCTGCCCCGGTCACCTCTGTTATCGGGTTTCATGCTTCGTTGTGTCCGCCAGGACATGCGAGTTTATATAGAAAGGTAGCCTTCAAGTTTACCTCAGCAGAGCCGCCCCCCGACGGGCAATAGGAACCGGCCAATTGGGCCGTCTACGGTTCCGGGCCGGACCCATTGCCCGTCGGGGGGCGGCGGCATATTGCCATTTTCATTATTCGTTGTGACAGGATAGTCTGTCATGTGGGTTATACGAAATCACCATCAAGCACATCCGGTAAAATTTCATAGTGATCAAAGGGGGGCATGACGCAGGCCCCCTGGAAGAATTCCCGGGCCACCGCCACCATATCCCGGGCATTGGCAACACCTTCGGCCACGGAATCACTGGCGCTGTGCATGCGTTTTCTCAAATCTTCTGGTACAGCAATCCCCGCCACCCTATCATGAAGGAAATCGGCATGTTTCGGAGTTCGCAGGGGCAAAATACCCATGATCACGGGAACATTCAAAGATTTCACCGCCCGGGCAATGGTCTGGGCCGTTTGCCTGTCATACACGGGCTGGGTCACGGCATACTGTGCCCCGGCAGCCACTTTTTTCTCCAGGCGTTGCACCTCCCGCTCCAGCCCATTCACCTCTGGGCGAAAATCCAGCACTGCCCCGGTGTAAAGCCCGGAATCCCTGGCCATGGTCACCAGATCAAACACATTCACATCCTTTACATCAGAAACCATTTTTCGATCTGCCATGGCCACGAAATCCCCGGTGGCCACCAGGACAGAAGAAATGCCCAGGGCCTTGGCTCCCCACATCAATGCCTGGAGACTGATACGATTATGATCCCGGGTGGTGCAATGAAGAACTGCGGGGCGCCCGGTGTGCTGCTGAATCAAGGCACAAAGGGCCATGGCGCACATGCGGGGCTTTGCCACGGGGTTGGTGGCCACACTGAATCCATCCACCGGCAGATCCTTGAGGGATGCCAGGTCTGCCTGGAGCTTTCCCGCATCATTTCCCACGGGTGGCACCACTTCAACGGTGATAATAAATTTTTTAAAATCAAAAGGCTTATCCGTTTTCAATTCATTGTGTACCAGTAAATCCTGTTCCATGGGCACCCTCCATTATTTAGCATTGAATTACAAGGCATTGTTTCAGAAAAAATGGCTTGGTCACACCAGCGGCCACCTTGGGGAGGGGTGGCCTGGCTTATGGACATTATTTTCTAAAAATCCCAGCTTGCACAGATCTGTTGGGCTTGGTCACAACTTGGGCCACCTGTCACAATTGGTGGGCCAACGGGGTCAGGCTATGTGGTATTAGAGCCTGAGTTTTTATCAGGCTCTATGTTTTTGACAAGTGCCTTTGCATAAAGAAGATTTTAAGCAAAAGCGTCAATAACGCAAGCCTGACCCCGCCCCAAAGTGGCCCATGCTGTGACCAAGCCCGATCTGTTCAAATAACACCCATAAGCCAAGCCTGCCCCATGCTACAGTTCTTCTACAATGCTATTCTGCCGGAACAACAGGAGCGTTCAGGCTGAAGTCCATTCGAACCGTGGCAGTGCGCTGGGCAAGTTCCTTGTCCAGCATCATCAGCCCCTGGGAATTGGCGCCGATCAATTTAAGCTGATCAATAATTTCATGATCATTTTCTTCTTCTTCCACCTGCTCGGTTACAAACCACTGGAGAAAAATTTTTGTGGCATGATCCTTTTCTTCCATGGCCGTTTCCATCAAATCATTAATGGAGGCCGTAATAAACTCTTCATGGGCAAGGGTCTTTTCAAACATGTCCATCACAGACTCAAAGGTGGACGCAGGCGCTTCAATGGCCTTCAATACCACTCGTCCCCCACGGCTGTGGATATAATCAAACAGCTTCATGGCATGGGACATCTCTTCATGATACTGCACCATGAACCAGTTGGAAAATCCTTTAAGCCCCATATCCCCTGCATGGATGGACATGGACATATAAAGGTAGGCTGAAAACATTTCCTTATTAACCTGCTCATTTAATGCGTCTTCCATTTTTTTACCAATCATGTGTTTTTCTCCTTAAATTAGGCATTAATGGTGGGTCGAACATGGGGAATATGATTATACACATTTATTTTAATTATGGATATAAAACATGTCAAATCCGCCTGCCCCGATGCAACACAAGACTTGCAAGTTGACAAAAAGCAGGCACTGCAGGGCAAACCGGGAAAATGGGAATGCGCCTAAATAAGCTGAGTTTACTCGCTCACAAAAGTAAACATTATTCTCTTGACAAGACCACAATACCTTCATAGTATCAAATTCATTAATTTCGCAAGGGGGATATTGTCATATTTCGGATATTTTCGCCTCTTTATAACTCTCAGCCATTCATCCTGTTTTCAAGCACCGGTGATGTATAATTGAGGTCTCACACGCCCCCAGGAAGATTTTTTTCCATACCATCAACAGCATCTCAGGGTCAGGGAGAACTTCCCATGGCCCTGCTCTGATAAGGGATGATTACAAATCAATCATCCGCGACACCAACCCCTTAGAAAAAGGAGTCATACCATGGGCGTAAAAACCATTGAAACCACCCCGTCAGCCTATGCCTATCCCCTTCTCATTAAAAACATCTTTAAAAACTCCCTCATCCGTTCCCCGGAACAGGAAATCGTTTACCGGGATCAAATGAGATATACCTACCGGGATCTTCATCGCCGGGTGGGACAGCTGGCCAATGCACTGTCCGAACTGGGGGTAAAGCAGGGAGATACAGTGGCCGTCATGGATTTTGACAGCCACCGCTATCTGGAATGCTATTTCGCCATTCCCATGATGGGTGCCATTCTTCACACCGTGCACATCCGCCTGTCACCGGAACAGATCCTTTATACCATCAACCACGCCGAAGATGATGTTCTGCTGGTGAACTCGGAACTGCTGCCCCTGCTTGAACCCATCAAAGATAAGATTGAAACAGTCAAGAAGATCATTCTCATACAGGAAACGAGCAAGGCTCCGGACACAACCATTTCCTTTGATGACACATATGAGAACATGGTCACCCAGGGTAAAGAAGGCTATGATTTTCCGGATTTTGACGAAAATGCCCGGGCCACCACCTTTTATACCTCTGGTACCACCGGCAATCCCAAGGGGGTTTATTTCAGCCACCGGCAGCTGGTACTCCATACCTTTGGACTGATGACGGGATTGTGTGCCATTGACTCCCAGGCGGTGATGACATCAAAGGATGTGTACATGCCGCTTACCCCCATGTTTCATGTCCATGCCTGGGGCATACCCTATCTTTTCACCATGCTTGGCAACAAGCAGATTTATCCCGGCCGGTACGAACCGGAGATGATTTTAAAGCTGGTGGTGGGTGAAAAGGTGACCTTTTCCCATTGTGTACCCACCATCATCCACATGCTGGTAAATTCCCCCGTAGCAGATAAGGTGGACCTGTCCCAATGGAAGGTGGTCATTGGCGGCTCTGCTCTGCCCCGGGGCCTTTGTGCTGCCGCACTGAAGCATAAAATCAATCTCTATTCCGCCTATGGCATGTCGGAAACCTGCCCACTTCTCACCGTGGCCCACATAAAACCCCACATGATGGACTGGGACGAAGAGGCCCTCATTGACATCCGGTGCAAAACCGGCATACCCATTCCCCTGGTGGATATTGAAATCATAGATCCCATGGGTACCCCCGTGGCCCACGACGGCGTCCAGACAGGAGAAGTGGTGACAAGGACTCCCTGGCTTACCCAGGGTTATCTCCACAATGAAAGCAAAAGTGAAGAATTGTGGGAGAATAGATGGCTTCATACCGGGGATGTGGGCCTAATTGATCCAGAAGGATATCTCAAGATCACCGACCGGTTAAAGGATGTGATCAAAACCGGAGGGGAATGGGTCTCATCCCTGACCCTGGAGGATATCATCAGCCAGCATCCTGCCATCAGCGAGGCCGCAGCCATTGGTGTCCCCGACGAAAAATGGGGAGAGCGTCCCATTGTGCTGGCCGTACTCAAAGCAAATGTCAAGCAGGACGGTCTTGAGGCAGAAATAAAAAAAACATTCATGGAGGCCCATGAAAAAGGGATAATACCCAAATACGGGGTCCCGGACAAAGTAATTTTTGTGGATGAAATTGCCAAGACCGGCGTGGGAAAGTTGGATAAAAAGGTACTGCGGGTTCAGTACGCAGGCTGAGCCACTCTTTATGCAGGGCTTGATTCCAGCTTTATATTTCTGAAGTCAGGGAGGGGTCAGGTTATGTGTTACTAGTGCAGCGTCAAAGCTTGATTTTAGGATTGTTGATTTCCAAAGATGCCGTGGTGCAACACTCTTCGGACCTGATCATCCCAAATCTTCGCTTTGACCATGCACTAGAGTGTGAGTTTTTGAATAACAATCATCTCAGGCTGCCGACACAACGAACAGTGAGAATGGCAATATACCGCCCCCAACGGGCACCCGTCCGGAGCCGGACGGGTGCCCGTTGGGGGCCCTGCTGTCGACAGTTTCATATAAAGGCTCTATATTTTTCTCACCGATCTGTGTTTCAAGTCAAATTCTAACAAAACCCCAATACCCCCAGGCCAACCCCAGCCCACTGCCCCCACCTCTTTTAATAAGGTCCCAAGTTTTAATGTCCGATATCCCCACCCTGATGTCAAATTGAATTTGCCGCTTTTCCGGCTTACCATTGACAAAAAAAGCCTGCTCATATATTTAATTTTACCGGTATAACTTAAATTTTATGATAACACTGGATTATCGGACTCTTTTTTTTGGAGTCACACAATGTAATACACAGGCATACCAGAAATGGGGCAATTAATCATATAATAATACATGGCAGTTAGTACCTGCACCAACGGAAAAAACGCTAATCATTACAGACATTCCAACGGAGTTTTATATAAAAATATAAGTGGTTGACAGACCACATGTAATATACTGTCTAAAAAAAAAGGTTTTAACCCAGAAATTTAATTTTAACAAAGGGAGATACTTATTCATGTTAACAAAAATTTTTCCGTTTCTGCTCTGGTTCAAGGACTATGATGGGGACAAAATGAAACTGGACGTGGTGGCGGGTATCACCGTGGCCATGGTCCTGATTCCCCAGTCCATGGCCTATGCCCAGCTGGCAGGACTGCCTGCATATTATGGCCTTTACGCTGCATTTTTGCCGCCCATGGTGGCGGCCCTGTTCGGCTCCAGCCGTCAACTGGCCACAGGTCCCGTTGCAGTGGTTTCTCTTATGTCAGCGGCATCCCTTGAACCTCTTGCCACTGCCGGAAGCGCTCAGTTCATCGCCTATTCCATTATCCTGGCTTTTACTGTGGGATCATTCCAGCTATTTTTAGGGATCTTCCGGCTGGGCCTGGTGGTAAATCTTCTGTCTCACCCTGTGGTAAACGGATTCACCAATGCGGCTGCCATCGTCATCGCCTCTTCACAGTTTTCCAAACTGTTCGGGGTGTATGTGGACAAGGCCGGACATCATTACCAGACCATCATCAATGTCTGCAAATCGGCCATGCATTATACCCATTTCCCCACTCTTGGCATGGGGGTTCTGGCCATTGTTATCATGGTCTTTTTAAGACGCTACAACCCAAAAATTCCCAATGTACTGGTGGCGGTGGCAATAACCACTGTGCTGTCCTATTTCATTCAGTTCAACCATGACATCCTTGTCCCCATTACCCAGATTAAAAACCCTGAAATCGTAAAGGTCCTCACCGAGTTCAACCACGAAATTTCAGAAATTGAACAACTGGGGGCACAGCGTGCCAATCTGAACAACGAAATGAAAGCCGCCAAAGAGGCCTCCAAAGCCAGTGGTGCCCATATCACCTCCGACAGGCAAATTGATCTTGAACATCAACTGGCTGTGATTCAGTCAAAGATAGATCATGCCAGTGCCAAGGCCCATGACAAAAGAGAAATGCTGAGGCTGGTCCATTTTTCCGTGGCCAAGGACAGTGGTGAAACCCCCATGTTTTATGTGGGACCCGCCCTTCCGGACAATTCAGAAACCGATGGCCGGAAATGGCGCATCAAAATCGGCAACAAGGCATTGAATTTTGAACAACTGAACATGATCGGCGGCGGTGCCGTTGTGGGCAATATTCCCAAGGGGCTGAAGGTGGGGATTCCCAAGGCACCGGAAAACACCTCCTATGTAGCTGCATTTTTTCAACTCTTACCCTTTGCTGTGATCATTTCCCTGCTGGGATTCATGGAAGCCATTGCCATTGCCAAATCCATGGCCGCAAAAACCGGCCAGAAACTTGACCCCAACCAAGAGCTCATCGGTCAGGGCCTTGCAAATATCATCGGCTCATTCGGGCAGAGCTATGCCGTATCCGGCTCCTTTTCCAGATCTGCCGTGAACCTCCAGGCCAATGCCGTCACCGGCGTATCCTCGGTGGTCACAAGTATCATGGTGGCATTGACCCTTCTTTTCTTTACTCCGCTTCTTTACCATCTGCCCCAGGCAGTTCTGGCCGCCGTTATTATGATGGCCGTCATCGGACTGATCAACACCAAGGGATTTGTCCACTCATGGAAAGCCAAGCGATCCGACGGTATCATCTCCGTTATTTCATTTGTGTGCACCCTTTATTTTGCTCCCCATCTTGAAGAAGGCATCATGGTGGGCGTGGGCTTGACCTTCGCTCTTTTCATTTACAAAAACCTTCGTCCCAAGGTGGCGCTATTATCCAGGTCCAGTGATAACACCTTGAAAAGCGCCATCAAATGCGGTCTTAAATCCTGCGATCACATTGCCGTGGTGCGCTTTGACGGGCCATTGATCTTCACCAATGCCACGTATCTGGAAGACAAGGTGCTTGAATACATATCACTTAAACCGGATCTGCTCCATGTGCTCATTGAATCCAGCGGCATCAACGACATTGATGCATCCGGAGAAGATGCGCTGTCCATCCTCATTGATACCGTGCGGGGAAGTGGAAGGGAAATTTCATTCTGCGGAATTAAGGAAAGAGTGCTTGATGTTATCACCCGGACCAATCTCATCGAAAAAATAGGAGAAAACAACATTTATGCGGAGTCAGGGATTGCTCTGTTTAATATCCACAGGTCCATACATGACAAGGGAGACTGCGTGTCGTGCCCACTGAAGATATGTAAACCCCTGGAGGAAATGTCGGTTTCCTGATCCAATCCCATATGAAACGCCACGGGCGGACCCATTCTGATCCGGTTCCGCCCACAACCAAGCGTGAACATGGTATAATGCCGCCCCCCGAGGGCCCGGAACCGTAGATGGCTCAATTGACCGGTTCCTATTGCCCATCGGGGCGGCTCTGCAGAGGTTGCCCGGAAGTTTTATTTTCTAATAAATGGACATCAAAGAATGAAAATGGGATGATCAAACGCTAAAACAAAAAGGCCTTTTCCGGAAGCATCTGGAAAAGGCCTTTTTTTACGGATTGCTCCCGACCGATGCAGGGTTGGCCGGGTTTGGGTCAGTGATTATTGTTGCAGGCTATGGTTTGATCACAATGGTGGGATACAGGCCCTTCTTTGGACCTTCAGGATAAGGCTGCAGGGTATTAAAGGAAATATACTGATTTTTCTGGGCATGGCCTTTTTTATCCCCTCCGTTGAAAAAGGCACCGTTGGCTTCCAGGATGTGATGAATTCGTTCTTTAAAACCACCGATAAAGCTTGCTCCATCCCCTTCAAAGAACATGTTGCCCATGGAGAAGCCCCCCTCAATCTTGGTGAAATCATCAATGGAAATGGAGTGCTTTTTCAAATCTTTTTCAGATTTAATCATCCCCCACACAAGATGGCCTTCGGGTATTTCAAGGGGTTCTTTAATGTCTATGATGGTATGGGGCATGACAATGCAGTCCTTTCCAATGTTAAGGCGACTGTCCGGCCCCCCTTTAAGGAAACTGTTAAATCCCACAAATACATTGGTACCCATATCTGCTTCAATGATCTTTGCACCATGGGCTGTGACATTATATCCCTCCAGGCGAGAATTAATGATATAGCAGTTTTCCTGGGCATTGGCTCCTTTGCCCAACCAGGCATTCTGTAAAAAAGCCCGTTGGGAAACCAGTACATTCTCTCCGATGTGGATAGGCGGTTTACTCACCGCATATCGATCCAGGGAAGCGGAATTGGGCACCGGAATGGAATGCTCAATATTCACGACATCAAACACCCGCTGGAAAGCTTCTTTGCGGTCTTCCACAAAATCTATGAGTTGGCCTTGCGGAGCAATGCCCGCCGTAAAATAAATATAGTGTTTCAGCTCATCCTGTGGATGGGTATACATAAAATTAAATTCACCAGGAACCCGGACCCACACCGTTCCCGGGGCAATATCAAGGTGACTGATCTCACCTGCCTGCACATAGGCAAAATTACCAATGACGCTGTCACGCATGGTGGTCAGATCCACGGTGGCAAAGGATCCTAAAAAACATCCATCTGAGGGTGCACCATGGATATTGGCGTAATTCATGGAGATGGTATCTTTGATGAAAAATTCTTCCAGGGTTTCGGGATCATGGGAGAAATTATGCACCAGGGTTTTGATGAGCAGGCTGTCTTTGATGTCAATTTCTTCATCCCGGCTCACGGGAATTTCAAACCCCTGATATTGAAAAAGATCTCCTTCTTTTTTTAGTTCATCACCCCGGATATCGCTTTTGTATAAAAGTGAATTGGTGATTTTGCACTGACCTAGAAAATAACTACCGGCAAGGTTGGACTGCTTAAATTGAAAATTAAGGCGATGGTGGGGAGATATCCCGAAAAAAGCATAAAACTTAATCATTTGCTCAAATGGGATAAAGTTCTGAACATAGGGATTAACGTCAAACTCCAGCTCTCTCAAATTGATATTGGCACGCTGAACAATCCGGTCATACAATTTTTGAATCGATTTCATGATGTATCCTCAATCTTTATCATCCGGTCGTTGATTTAATGGCATGAATAACTGCGGTAAAAACGTCTGACAGCTTTAAAATGCCTATCACCTCTTTTTCCCGGGTGACCAGCATGGAAAGTCTTTTTCGCACGGACATCTGATGGGCCGCCGTGGCAAGGGAAGTATTCTCATCAATGAAATCATTATCGGCAAGCTCTTTCATAAAATCTTCCACCTTCATCTGCAGTATCTCAGAACTGGTGTACATACTTTCAATGGAAGTATCATCCAGGCGAAGGTTTTCCCGTAACTGGGTAATAAAATGTGCACCAAATCCAAATCTGCTCAACCTATCAATATTTTTAACATCTTCCGTTGTGGGCTCCAGTGCCCTCAGCATATTAATCTGACTCAACTTCCCCACTACTTTTTCATTGCTGTCAAGCACCAGCACTATCCAATGGGGATGAATGCGCGCCCCCAGATCCACGTTAGGGGTTTCCAATGCCAAAAGCGCATCCAGAAAGGTGGACCCTTCTGAAATAGTGGCATAATCGGAAATTGGAACCATTAGATCCTTTACAATATAATTCATCACAAAATACTCCGATTGCAGGTTAATCAAATAAAACCGTTTCATTGTAATTGTTGCATGAACATAGCAACCGGGAAGTTACACAGCAGCCACATGACAGGCAAGGGTCAGGCTTATGTTACGACAATTTTCTGGTTTGCTCAGGGGATTTGCCACAGGCACCGCCAACCTCAAAACTGTCGTAACATAAGCCTGACCCCCATGCGCCATGAACAGTCCAGGGCAACGGTACTGCCAGATATCCCGGTGTTTTCTCCGGAAACGGATTTTCCAACGTCAACCGTTAAGCAAAGTGCCAGGCCCAGCCTGCAGACATGGAAAGCCAGGTTTTCAAGAGAAACCAAAATTTTTTACCATGTATGAAATATTATGGCAAGATATTGAATTTTTGATTCCTGAGAAATTGATTGGTTGCCACCGGGCCGGAAAATGACTATAACCGGATCATGACTCCTGACACTGACAAAAATGAGCTCAAATCACAAAGCCCTTCATTTTTTTTTATTCCCCACAAGGGTATTTTCTTCACCCTGTTTTTCACCCTTTTTGCAACCATAACCGGGGTGGGAATTGTGGTGCCCTTGCTGCCGGTGTACGCAGGAAACCTGGGTGCCGCCGGTATCGAAGTGGGGCTTATTTTCGGATCTTTTTCTCTTTCAAGGACGTTGCTTCTACCCTGGTTTGGCAAACTGTCGGACAAAAAGGGCCGAAAACCCTTTATTCTCGCAGGGCTTGCCGGATATGCGCTTATTTCCCTTGCCTTCATTGCAGGCAACAGCGTTGCCGCCCTCATCGCCACCCGATTTTTACAGGGCATTGCCTCGGCCATGGTAATGCCGGTGGTCCAGGCCTATGTGGGAGAAATAACCCCTGGGGGAAAAGAGGGATACACCATGGGGCTTTTTAACATGTCCATGTTTGCCAGCCTGAGCATCGGTCCCATCATGGGAGGGGTCATCACCGATGTCTGGTCCATGGATGCCGCATTTATCTGCATGGGTTTACTGGCCGCCCTGGGATTAATGCTCAGCGCGTTTCTGCTTCCCCCTACGTCACAGGAACCCGTTAGCCCAAGGGATAGAGTCGCCATTTCCTGGAAACCGCTTTTTAAAACCCCATCTTTCACCGGCCTCTTTATTTACCGGTTCAGTTATACGGCCTGCATCTCCATTATCTGGTGCTTTATCCCGCTGTTTGCCCAAAATCGGTTCAACCTTTCCGGATCTTCCACGGGTATTCTGATAACCCTTGGGGTTTTCATAAGCGGCATCCTGCAGATTCCCATGGGTGCCCTGGCTGATACCGTCAACAAACGATGGATGGTCATCACAGGAGGCCTGTTATGCGGTGCATCATTCATGCTGATTTTTACGGCACATACCCACGCCGACCTTCTTCTGGCGGTATCTGTATTTGGCGTGGGCGGTGGTATCTCCATGCCGGCCATCATGGCCATGGGAGTTATTCTGGGACATCAGAAAAAATCCATGGCATCGGTGATGTCTATGCTCACAGTGGCCCACAGTGCAGGAATGATGGTGGGTGCCATGGGAGCCGGAGGGGTCATGGACTATTTTTCACTTGAATATGCCTTTCCCTGTGGTACTCTTCTAATGGGAATCGGAGTAACCGTTTTTTTCATCTCCACCCGTTCCCTGGCAATGCTTCCAAAAGAGCCCTCCCCGATACCTCCAGGCGAGCATGACATATGCTGATCACCAATGACATAAAAACAGTGTTGCTCATAAAAACACATACAGGGCCAGAAAACTCAGTTCTTTAACTATGTTCCGGATGTGCCCAAAGTCTAATATTTTTTAAAAGGGAAATTAGGTTGACCATGTTAATAATAGGCAGTTACAACGATCTTGTGGTGGAGCGGGAAGTCTCCTTTGGTTTTTATCTCAACCCCAAGGAGGATGAGGTGTTGCTGCCCGGCAAGTATGCACCCAAGGGCCTGAAACCTGGGGATACCATCCGGGTATTTGTTTATACCGATTCCGAGGACCGCCTGGTTGCCACCACCCTTACCCCCCGGGCAGTGGTGGGGGACTTTGCCTGCATGACCGTGGTGGACACCACAAGTTTCGGGGCATTTCTGGACTGGGGTCTTGAAAAACACCTGCTGGTACCCGCAGATGAGATGTCCCCCCGATTGAGAACGGGAGAAAGCCATGTGGTGAAGGTATGCCTGGACCCCGAGACACAACGGGTATATGCCACGGCCCGGCTGGAATGGCAATTCAGTAAATACATGGCAGGTATATCCGAAGGAGACGAGGTGGATCTGCTGATTTACCGCATCACCGATCTTGGGTATCAGGCCGTCATCAACAACAGCCACAACGGCATGCTCTACAAAAATGACACCCCGGTACACCTTGCCATCGGAGAAAAGACAAAGGGCTTTGTCCATAAAATCCGGGAAGATGGGAAAATAGACCTGGTCCTGAAACAACCCGGATACGCATCTGTGCCGGGATCCAGTAAGACGGTACTTGATATTCTGGAAAAGGCCGGAGGATTTTTACCCTGCCATGATAAAACTCCCCCCGAGGTTATCAGAAAAACCTTTGCCATGAGCAAAAAAGAATTCAAACGCTCCATTTCCAGGCTTTACCGGGAACGGAAAATAGACATCTCATCCACCGGCATCACCCGGACTGATATCGACGAACCCCGAAATTCCTGATCTCCCGAATTTATGTACAGTCCTTATGGGGCCATTCTCATTTTTCCGGTCGCAAGCTTCATAGCGATATGGGGGCAGGCCCCTAACGATCTACCCCCTGATGTTCGGGGCGAAGCAAATCATTCACCGTTTTTACCGGGTTAAACGTGGAAAGGGGTACCTCCACAAACACCGTGGTCCAGAAGGCCATGGACCCATTCCACAACCCCGGCAGTTCCATGGCCTTCAGTTCTTTTCCATGGCTTGATTTAATGGTGATGAACCCGCTGTCATAATCGGCAAATTTTGTCAGATCAAAAGATTTTCCCTGGAAATCCCTTAATCCACACACCAGATCCACCGGATTGAAATGAGTGGAGGAGCGAAGTATCTGTGCCTGAACGGGATCTTCTTGATCCACCTGGGAGGATTCCACAATCTGAAGTGAACAGCCATATTTTCTATCCGTTGCCCAGAAAGGCCCTCCGCCAGCTTCGCCCAGATTTTTCACCATGCCGCACACCCGGATGGGCCGGTTAAACACAGATAACAGGTATGCCTGCTGATCCATGGTACCCATGTCATTAAAATCATCGGGCAGATTCAAATGAAGGGTGTCCTTTGCAAAGCGCCCCATATCGGCCAGGACATCCGCAGAAACGCCCTTATCATCCGTTAGAAGCCCCATGTAATAGAACACCTGGCTCTGCAGGGTAATCAGGTACCCGCACAGCAAAGACTTAAAGGTGATGGTTTCCGCCCTGTGATCGTCGGGCACCACATTATCGATGTTCTTGATAAATACGATGTCCGCACCAAGATCATTTAAATTTTCCAGAAGTGCCCCATGGCCTCCAGGCCTGAAGATGAGGCTGTTCTCAAGGGATCGAAAGGCTTTGTTTTTCATATCCACAGCAATTGTGTTGGTGGACTGTTTCTGGGTGGAAAAACTCACCCCAAGGGGGTGGCCATTCTGCTCATATTTATGTGCCACCGATGCAATATGGAGGGTAATGGCCTGTTCATGGGCTTTTGATACTGTATAATGGAGGGGAATATTCCCGGTCCCCCTGCAGGACTGGGCCTGGGCTTCGGCAAGGTGCTCTTCAAATGCCGTTCTGGCGTGATCGGGATAACCATGAAAGATAATCAAACCCTTGGGTTTGTCGGCATAACCCAGTCCCCGGGATTCTAAAAGGGCCGCCATCACTTTTCTGTAATGCCCTTTTTTACGCAGGGCAACCATATCATCCCCCCCGTCGGCCAAGCATTTTGAAAGCTCCTTGTAAAAGGCAAACCGCTCAATGGATTGCACAAAATCAAGGCAGGACTTAAAATCAGCGTCATGGGCTGCGGCTTCTGTTATGCTTTCCAGGGTAAGGGGATCATCTGAATTAAATACCGACAGCAGAGATTTAAACATTCGGGTGGCCGCACCGGATGCCGGCACAAATTTTAAAACACGTCCCGCTTCAAGAGCCTGGGTGTAAGCCTTTAAGTAAGTTTCAGACTGATCCTTGGCAATGCGGTCAATGCCATCCCCGGGGCTACACGGCCGCACAAGGCGAGTAAAGGAAAACCCCTTATCAAAAATTTCCATCTGGGAAATAATTTTATCTTCGGGAATACCGCTTGTGATCAACTGTTCAATGTTGTGCTCTATGTCGCGAATTTTTTCTTGAAATGTTTTCATGGAAAAGGCGCTTCTCCTGATTGAATTCAAGCGTTCAGATTGCTGGCCATATAAAATTTAAAGAAATAATCAGGGATTGATCACAACACCGGCCACTTAAAGAAAAAAAACCGGGATTGTGAATTTATCATGTTTTTTCCATCCCCGGGGAAAAAACATCCCTGAATTATACAACCACAATAAAAATAAAGGCTCATGTATCCGGTGGGGGTCAGGCTTGCGTTATTTGAATTATCATTGGGAGCCGGGGCCTTGGTTTGTATAAACAGACGGCGATAGCGCCAATAACACAAGCCTGACCCCATTGCAAAAATGATTTTAATAAAAGACCCTGAAACACAACATGAGCCAAAATAAAATGAATGAACAACACTGTTTTCAACCAGGGACGCCGTGGCCCGTTTACGACGCCTTTCTTATGCTGACAAAATGCTCCTGCATGGCAACTGCTCCCCCGGCATGATCCCATTTGTCAAGGCCACCTGTCATCAACTCATGGTCTGCCACCCCCTTGCCAAAAGCCCTGGACTCCACCGGCAACTTATGCCCGAACCCGTGAATCATGAAAATACAATCCCTGTGAATCACATCCGTGATATTGGCACCGGTGACAGCAGAATAACCGGGACCACTTACCTCCACGGGATCACCATGGCGAATGCCCATGTCTGCGGCCACGTCCTTGTGTATCCAGATCGTATTGGTGGGCATCATCTCATGGAGAAGGGGATTATTAACCGTATGTCCCTGGGTGTGAAGGGCACATCTTCCAAAAATCACCCGAAACCGTTTTTCCGAACCTGGGTCCTGATCCGCTTCGGGATCTACATAGATGGGCAGAGAGTCCAGTCCGGCCTTGCTAAGCTTTTCACTAATGACTTCAAGCTTTCCCGAGGGGGTTTTCCAGGTGAATTTATCCATGTCATGATAAATGGGGTCCTTGGCAAGGGACACCTGGGCACCCTTCTCAAAATCGTCAATGGTCAGGCCGGTACCTTCCAGCTGATAGTTCCAGATATCTTCAATGGTTTTAAAGGCAGCCAGTTTGTCCATGCCAAGCTTTCTGGCAAGACCGGTGAAAATTTCCCAGTCGGCCAGGGAATCATACCGGGGGGCCAGTGCTCTTTTTCTCATGAAGAATTTGGGTTTTAATCCACCCTTATGGGCAATGATACTCTCTCTCTCCAGATAGGTGGATAAAGGCAGCACCACATCAGAATGCCAGGCCGTATCACTCCAGGAAAAGGTGATGGATACCAGCAGGTCCAGATTTTCAAAAATTTTCTTCTGGGCCTCTGGATCGGGAAAGGCCATCAGGGGATCATGGCGAAAGGCGATGTATGCCTTCACCGGATAGGGATCTGCCGTTTCAATGGCTTTAAATGCCAGATGAAGAAGTCCCGGACCGGCATCAAAATGATTGTATTTCCACCCCACCCCATCGGCCCGTTTTTCATCGGGTTTGGGATACAGATCGGCCAATGCTTTTAAACCCTTCTGATTGCAGTCTTTGGCCTTATTAGTGATGGCAAGGCCACCCTTGGCCCCCAGCGAACCCAGAAGCCCGTTGATGATATATGCGGTGCGGCTCACGTAAAATGAATTTTTAAACCGGGCCGTATTCCAGCCGGGATGCCAGAGCACCCGGGGAGCTGCTTTGGCAAGCTGTCGGCAGAAATCCACCAGCTGGTCCGGATCAATGTCGCATACGCCAGCGGCCCAGTCGGGAGTATAAGGTTCTACAAAGGCCGTCAACTTCTCGAAATCCTTGAAATGTCGAGCCACATAGGCGGCATCATAAAGCTTTTCGGCAATCAGGGTATGAATAACCGCCAGGTTAAAGGCATAGTCTGTTCCCGGACGTACCAGAAAAAAATTATGGGCCTTGGAGGCTGTCACCGTGGAACGAATGTCAATGACCGACAGACGGCAGCCGTTTTCCATGGCCGCCAGTAACTGGTTGACTTCCCCCACATTTACGGCTTCAAAGATATTGCGGCTCTGGAGCACCACATGCTTTGCGTTTTTAAGGTCATAGCTGACCCCTTTTCGCCCCAGTCCCATCACCGACTGCGCTGCATGGTGAACATTGCGGGCACAGGACGCATCATGGTTACAGTAGTTGGGAGATCCAAGTCCCCGCATGAAGGCCTTGTGAAGGTCAGGAAACGGCCCACCACGATCTGACAGCAGTACACTTTTGCTGCCGTGTTCATCCATGATGGCTTTAAGTTTATCCGCCACATGGGTAAAGGCCTCTTCCCAGGACACTTCGCGCCATTTACCTTCCCCCCTCTCTCCCACCCGGATGAGGGGTTTCTGGGGTTTTTCCGGATCATTTAAAAGCCCGATGCCCGCCGCCCCCCTGGGACACACCGATCCATCCAGGCCCCCGGGACGACTGCCTTCAATGTTGACCACCTGACCATTTTCGGTGAATACCTCTATGGGACATCGAACGGTACACATACCGCAAATACTGTGAACTTTCTCCATGCGTTTTTATAAACCTCCCGTGTGAACCACGCACGCCAGCTGCCGGGGCACCTTGAAACGTCGCCATTCAACACTGTTGTTATGTACTTTGCCAGATTTAAATACAAATGCTTGAATTTTTATAAGCAATTTTCATACCGTACAAACCCATATAGCAATAAACATCTTCCATAACGAGGATTGAAACGCTAATCAGTTAAAATATCTGAACGCAGTTTCATATAACATACATGGCTGTAACCCCAGCCACAACGAAAAATGAAACGCTAATAATTGCAGACTTTTAGGCGAAGCCCCATATAAAACCCACATGTCCTGGCGGACACAACGAATATTGAAAATGCAACCATACCGCCGCCCCCCGACGGGCAATGGGCCCGGCCCGCATGTCCTGGCGGGCACAACAACGCATGAAAAGGGTTTCATGCCGCACCACCACAAGAAGGTCGACGCAATAAAAAAAATGCAACGCAATAAAAAAAATGCGGAGCTGATTACAATCTCTGCAGCACCCAGGCAATGGAGATACTTGCATTATTATCCCATCCACCGGCTGTAAGAGAAGCCTTAGCGTGATATATTCCCCTGTATCATGCATGAATTCCCATATCAAGCATTCTTGCCGGAGGTGCAATAAAAAATTGCGCCTGTACCGCAAAGGAGAAAACCATATATAAAATCAAGAAAGACATTCTTCAATCTGATCAATGAACCGGCTTTTATTGGCATACTGCCCTTTTCTATAGCTGGCATGGGTCAGATATAAAAACCGTTCCGCCCGGGTCATGGCCACATACATGAGACGTCGCTCCTCCTGCACCGCCGCAGGTCCTGAATCAACAGAGCGCCAGTGGGGAAATAGTTTTTCCTCACACCCCACCACAAACACCGTATCAAATTCCAAACCTTTGGCAGAATGAATAGTCAATAGGGCCACACCTTTTTCCGGTTCATCCTCATCATTGGTATCCTCCCGGATGAGGGCTGCCTCTTCAAGATATTCCAGCAGATCGGCTTTTTCCCGGGCCGTGTAGCGCAGCTGTTCCAGATTTTCTTTTTTGGATATAAATTCAGCTTCTGTTTTAACTTTCTTTTTCAGATACTCATAATAACCGGTTTGTTCAATCACCCGGTCAATGGCGGCATCCGGGGTTAATTCCCGGATATCGTCCAGAAGTTCCAGAAGTTCGGAAAGCTGTTTATGAACCTTGGGGGTCAAGACGCGTTCTGTGACCATGGTGCGGGCGCAGGCCTGGAGCCCCATGCCCTTTTCTTTCAGAGTGCCGATCTTTTTGACCATGGCAGGCCCGATGCCCCTTTTGGGGGTATTGATAATTCTATCAAACGAGACATCATCATTGGGAAAAAATGCCGCACTGAGATAAGAATTAATGTCCAGGATTTCCATACGCTCAAAAAAACCCTGGGAACCCATGAGACGATAGGGAATTCTGAACATCCGAAATGTTTTTTCAAAGGCAAGGGAACAAAACTTTGTTCTGTACACCACGGCCATCTTTTCAAAGGGAATGCCATCCCCATGGGCATTGAGGGCTTTTGCCCGGGCCGTTACCCATTGGGCCTCCTCCGCATCGGTGAAAAAATCATGAATCTCCACCGTGCCCCCCCGTTTTTTTGAAAAACATTTTTTTTCCATCTTGTTGGCGTTGAAGTCAATGAGTCCGTTGGCCACCTGGACAATCTCATTGGCGGAACGGTAATTCTCTTCCAGCCGGAAAATCACCGCATTGTCATAACGTTTGGGAAAATCCAGGAAATGATTCACATTACTGCCCCGGAACCCGTACACCGCCTGCCAGTCATCCCCCACACAGAAAAGATTACCGTGGCTGCCCAGAAACAGCCGTGTCAATTCATCCTGAAGATTGTTGGTGTCCTGGTACTCATCCACCAGAATGTGGGTGAACAATTGTCGATAATACGCCTGGACATCGGGGTAATCTCTTAAAATATCCCGGGTTTTTACTAGAATATTATCAAAATCAACACTGTTGGCATCAAAGAGTTTTTTTTCATATTTTTCAAAGATATCCACCAGACGGATACCCGCCACCCGGGGTTTTTCATCAAAATAACGTTCCGGCTTCCCGCTGTTTTTGGCCCGGGAAATGGCGGAAATAAAGTTTGATGCGTGTTTTTTATCAAAATTGCTTTCCACCAGGGCCTCGGTGACCAGTTTCTTCTGCTGGTACACCGAACAGATCTGTATGGGTTCCCCATAGCCCAGAAGATGGCAATGTTTTTTAAAAATCAACAGACAGGCTGAGTGGTAAGTTCGAACCCAGGGAAATTTTGAATATCCCATGCCTGTCAGCTTGTACAGCCGATTTTTCATCTCCTCCGCGGCTTTGTTGGTGAAGGTGATGGCAAGGATTCCGGCGGGATTCACCCCTGTCTCTATCAGGTGAAGGATTTTGGCTGTAAGGGTTCGGGTCTTGCCGGACCCGGCACCGGCCACCACCAGGGCCGGCGAACCGGAATGATTAACCGCATTTTGTTGCTGTTGTGATAATTCCATGGGCTCCAATTTAAAAACAGTGCCTGGACAGCCAGGCACTGCTTTATATTTTTTTTATATGAAACTCGTCCAAGGTGCTGCAATGATGAGAGTTTCAACTTTCGTTGTGGCAGGTGTTTACTGCCATGTGGGTTATATGAAAAGGTCGCTTTCAAGTCTACCTCAGCAGAGCCCCTCCCCCGATGGGCAATAGGAACCGGACAATCGAGCTGTCTACAGTTCCGGTCCGGGACCATTGTCCGTCGGGGGAGGGGCGGCATAATGCCATTTGACTCCGCGTCTACGACCCATTATTCGTTGATCATTATATTAGAAAGTGTTTACCGGATTCTGAACACCTCTTTTTCCTTTACGGCAGATAGCTTTTACGCTGCAATGATTTTTTTAAGTTCGGTTTCCACTTTGTTTCGGATTTCATCCAGACGTTCCTGGGCATCTGCTTCAAATCGAAGCACCAGGGCAGGCTGGGTATTGGAGGCCCGCACAAGGCCCCAGCCCCCCTCAAAAAGCGCCCGCATACCGTCAATATCAATGACCTCATGGTCTTTTTTAAACAGATCGGTGATGCGTTTAACCACATCAAACTTGATGGCATCGGCGCACTCCACGCGGATTTCCGGAGTGGTGAAGGTTTTGGGCAGATCAGAAATGAGCTGGGAAACCGTTTTACCAGAGTTCACCAGGATCTCCAGAAGCCGCAGGGTGGCATAAAGGGCATCATCAAACCCCAGGAACCGGTCACTGAAAAATATATGCCCGCTCATCTCCCCTGCCAGGGCTGCATTTTCTTCTTTCATTTTTTTCTTGATCAAGGAATGGCCCGTACGCCACATGATGGCCCGCCCACCATTTTTTTCTATGTCATTGTACATGGTCATGGAGCACTTCACTTCAGAAATAAAGGTGGCACCGGGTTTACGGGAGAGAATTTCCCGGGCAAAAATCACCATAAGCTGATCGCCGTATATGATCTCACCGTTCTCATCCACCACGCCGATGCGGTCTGCATCACCATCATATCCCACGCCCAGATCCAGTTTTTTATCTTTGACCAGATCAATGAGCTCCAGCATATTTTTCTTCACCGTGGGATCTGCTTCATGGTTGGGAAAGGTGCCGTCCATGTCACAATAAAGTTCGTGCACCTCGCACCCCAGGGCCTTTAACACAGGAAGGGCCGTCACCCCGCCGGTGCCGTTACCCGCATCAATGCCGATGCGTACTTTTTTATCAATGGAAACATTGTCCTGTAGATAAGCTTTGTAGGGGGTCAGTACATCCATTTCCTCAAGGGTTCCCTGGCCTTCCACAAATTTTCCGGTGTCAATAATAATTCGAATATCCTGAAGCCCCTGGCTGTGGATGGAATCAAACCCACTCATCAACTTAAAACCATTATACTCCGGGGGATTATGGCTGGCAGTGATCATTGCCCCCCCCTGGGTTTTACAATGATGGATGGAAAAATAAAGCACCGGCGTGGGGCAGACACCAATGTCAATGACGTCACATCCCGTGGAAAGAATACCTTTTATGAACAACCGGCAGTAGTCATCGCTGGTGACCCGGCAATCCCTGCCCACGGTTACTTTTTTATTGCCTTGCTGATTCAGAAGGGTTCCATAGGCCCTTCCGATTTGAACGACATCTTCATCGTTGAAGTCTTTACCAGCAACGCCTCTTATATCATACTCCCTGAAAATTCCCGGGTTCATCTGCCCTCCTTACGCATTTAAATTTTTTGATCTTTACTTTTTCATTCACCGCTATGGCTTCTTTCAGAATACTCCGATGATGATGGCCAGGGTACCAAGGCTCCAGCAATAGGGCGCAAACAGATGCAGTCGCCCTTTTTTTACAATGCGCAGCAGAAATACCAGCGCGCCATACCCCACCGCAAAGGCGATAAGGGTGCCGCACAGTGTGGCGGTGATATTAATGGCAGAGCCATATTCAATGAAATCTTTAAGGCTCAGAATCATAGCACCCACAATGGCCGGTATGGAGAGTAAAAAGGAAAACCGGGCGGCTGTTTCCCGATCAATACCGGAAAAAAGCGCTGCAGAGATGGTGGCACCTGATCGGGAAATACCTGGTATGACCGCCATCCCCTGGCACAGACCCACCAGAAGTGCCCGTTTGACACCAAATCCCATGATACCATCACCCGGACTGGAGACGGTGCGGGTCATCCATAAAAAGGTACCGGTTATCAGCAACATACATCCCACAAAGGAAATCGAAGAAAAAAGCGTATCAACATATGGCTTTAACCCAAGCCCCATAAATGCCGTGGGAATAGAACCAACAATGATGAAAAGTGCAAATCGAATCTCTTCATTGTTTTTTATCATCGAGCCAGTATCCTGGCCGGAAAACAGCTGTTTGAACAACGCAACCAGAGCCAGAATCATCCCCTTGATATCCTTAAAAAACACCACGATAACGGCCAGCAATGTTCCCATGTGAAGGCTGACATCAAAAAACAGTGTCGGTTCGGTAATGCCGAAAAATGACTGGCCCAATGCCAGATGCCCGGAGCTGCTCACCGGAAGAAACTCGGTGAGCCCCTGCAGAATGCCAAGAATAATTCCCTGATAGATTTCCATTGTTTTTCCTGGTTCACATTTTTTATTTTGTTGTAAAAATCATCTTCCTCATCCCGCATGGGCAAAAAAAAGAGGGGCGAAGGTCATGACCAACCCCATTATTTCTATAATTATACGTAAAAAAAATCAAGGAAAAGCATACAGGTATGCTTTCCCATTCCCACAAACGAATTATGGATCATCGCTTGTCATTCCCAGGCATCGCTTAATGCTCCTGGGATGAAGATGCATTACATTCATTATACCAAATATACTTGCCATTTGTGGGTAAATGATCTATATATACAAAATAACATACCATCCGATTTAATCACACGATCGACGATTCTTTCAGACCCTCAAATGCAAAGTAAAATATCAAGCCTGCTCATCACATCGTCCAGGCGCCATAGTTGAAATAGACCCGCCCTGGGGCCCCTCTAAAGGGATACTCCCGCTCGCAAGCCCGGAATATCCATGGGAGTTGTGAAAAAAAAATTTAAATTGATCCAGATCAAGTCTTTTTTTCCATTACCGGTTTATTCTGGTTCCGGAATCAAGAACATAGTCGGACATGACCAGAACTGAAGAAGACCTCTGATTCTTTTCTGGTAAAACAAAATGAAAGATAAAAATCCCCGTCACAATAATCCATCAAAAGGAGGCATACCATGTTTTGTTTTCAATGTCAGGAAACTGCAAAGAATACCGGATGTACCGTTAAAGGCATGTGTGGCAAGGAAGATGCTACCGCTAATTTTCAGGATCTGCTGATCTTTAATCTCAAAGGGATTGCCGTCATTGCGGAAGCACTCAAGGCCAGTGGCCAGAAAGTGGGCAGGGAAGTAGGTCTTTTTGTGTCGAAGGCACTCTTCACCACCATCACCAATGCCAACTTTGACGATGACAGCCTTGTGTCATGGGTGGACCAGGCCCAGGCATGCAAAAAAGAACTCTCTGCAAAGCTTGATGATGCCACTCGAAAATCCCTGCATGAATCCGCCACCTGGTTCTGTGACAATGTCGCAGATTACCAGGCGAAGGCCAAAACCGTGGGTGTTCTGGCCACGGAAAATGAAGATGTCAGATCCCTGCGGGAGCTTTTGATCATTGGCATTAAAGGCATTGCCGCCTATGCCGACCATGCCGCCGTGCTGGGTGTGGAAAAGGATGAAATCTATGATTTTATCCTCAGTGCACTGGCTTCCACCACAAAGGATCTTTCCGTGGATGAAATGGTGGCCCTGGTGATGAAGGCCGGGGAATGTTCTGTTACCACCATGGCGACCCTGGACGAAGCCAACACCACCGCCTATGGCAACCCGGAGATTTCCGAAGTCAACATCGGCGTGGGCAAAAACCCCGGCATTCTCATCAGCGGGCATGATTTAAAAGATATGGAAGAACTGCTCAAACAAACTGAAGGAACTGGGGTGGATGTATACACCCATGGGGAAATGCTGCCGGCCAACTATTATCCAGCTTTTAAGAAATATGATCATCTCAAGGGCAACTACGGCAGCTCCTGGTGGAAACAGAACGAGGATTTTGAAACCTTTAACGGTGCCATCCTCATGACCACCAACTGCATTATCCCCATCAAAAAGAAAAACACCTACCAGGATCGTATTTTCACCACCGGTGTGGTGGGTTACCCCGGTTTGACCCATGTGGCAGATCGTGCAGACGGCAAGACCAAGGATTTTTCAGCGGTCATTGAGGTCGCTAAAAAATGTGCCGCCCCCACAGAAATAGAAACGGGGACCATCGTGGGCGGATTTGCCCACAACCAGGTACTGGCCTTGGCCGACAAGGTCGTGGAGGCCGTTAAATCCGGCGCCATCAAGCGTTTCATTGTCATGGCCGGTTGCGACGGTCGCCAGAAGGGACGGGCCTATTTTACGGAAGTGGCGGAAAAACTGCCCAAAGACACCATCATTCTCACCGCTGGATGCGCCAAATACCGTTACAACAAACTCAATCTGGGGGACATCGGTGGTATTCCCAGAGTACTGGATGCCGGGCAGTGCAACGACTCTTACTCCCTGGCCGTCATTGCCCTGAAACTTAAGGAGGTGTTCGGTCTTGAAGATATCAACGAACTGCCCATCTCCTTTGACATCGGCTGGTACGAGCAGAAGGCCGTGGCCGTACTTCTGGCCCTGCTTTTTCTCGGCGTCAAGGGCATTCGCCTTGGGCCAACACTTCCCGCCTTTGTTTCCCCCACCGTTCTCAATGTACTGGTGGAAAATTTTGACATCAAGGCCATTGGGGATGCAGACGAAGACATTGCAGCCATGATGCTGGGAAAATAAATTCCCCTTATTTCCCCAAAAACAGTTAATCCACGCCACCGGGCGGGGTGCCCGGGACTTAAAAGCCTGGATCACACCCGCCCATTGGTGGTTTGGCGAGGCAAAGACGCTTAGATACCGGGGAGGGAAAAACGAAGATGTCCAACTATGAGTTCCGACTGATTGTGGTGATGGCCACCATTATTGTGGCAACGGGTATCGCCTTTGTGGTAAAAGCCCAGCTTATCCCCGATTCCTTTGGAAAATACGGCCATTATCGGGCCGATGCCATCGATGAAGAGGTTCTGCGGCCCATCCGCCATGGTACCAACACTTCCTGCCTCAAATGCCACCCCTATGAAGCGGCCATTCATCTCAAGGGGCGACACAAAACCATCTCCTGCGAATTCTGCCACGGCACCTATGCCGATCATATCAATAACGGTAAAAAAATCGGCACCCTGCCGGTGAAAAAAAATACTGAAATCACCACCCTGTGCCTTCGCTGTCACAACACCGAAATCAAGGCCCGGTCCCAGGCGGTAATCAAAACAGTGGCCATGCCGGAACATCTTGCATCCCAAAAGGTGAAAGTCACCCACACCTGCAACCAGTGCCACCATGTACATGCCCCCCTTAAATATATCAACCGGGCAAAACAGATAACAGGATTAATGGAGGCGGAATCATGAAAATTGAACAGGCACCGCCCAAACTGGATCGCAGGACCTTCATCAAAAAGGTACTCACGGGCAGTATAACAGGATCATTGCTTCTGATCTATCCCATGGGGGGCGGGAATGCCCTTGACGTGCTGCAACCAGAAACAATCCCCGACATCCCCGAACAGATTCCCGGTATCCGGGGCGAAACATACGACATCCATGAACGTAAATTCGCCTTTATCGTGGACATCACCCGGTGCATAGGCTGCGGCTCCTGCTGTGTGGCGGACAAAAGAGAATACAACGTACCCGATGGCTACTACCGAACCTGGGTGGAACGCTATATAAAAGACTTTAACGATCAGGTGTATGTGGACTGCCCCAACGGAGGGCTTGATGGCTATCAGACCCCGAGAACGGACATCGAGGTCCAGGTCCGGGATACTTTTTTTGTGCCAAAGCTTTGCAACATGTGCAAGGAAACCCCCTGCACCCAGGTATGTCCGGTGGGGGCCACCTTCACCAGCCCGGACGGATTTGTGCTCATGGACAGTGACCGGTGTGTGGGCTGTGGTTACTGCATTCAGGCCTGTCCATACTCCTCCCGGTTCCTTAACCCCATCACCCACACCGCAGAAAAATGTACCTGGTGTTATCACCGGGTGAGAAAGGGGCTTTTACCCGCCTGTGTGGAGGTGTGTCCCACCGGGGCCAGAAAATTCGGCAGCCTAAGGGATGAAACATCTGAAGTTTATAAAATTCTCAAGGGTCCCGGGGTGCTCACCGTATTAAAGGAATCCATGGGGACCTGGCCTGCGCTTTACTACCTTGGCGCACGACTGGAGGTGATTTAAATGAGTGGATTCCATGAAGGAGCAGCCATGCTGCTGTCCAATTTTGTTCTGCCCAATGATCTCCATGTGCACTGGAGCATGATGATTGTTCTTTACCCCTATATTACCGGGCTTGTGGACGGAGCCTTTATCATTGCAGCGCTCTACTATCTTTTTGACATCAAAAGCCTGAAACCCGTGGCCCGATTTTCACTTCTCTTTGCCCTTGCCTTTCTGTGCTGCGCCACCATCCCCCTGCTGCTGCATCTGGGTCGACCGGAACGCAATTTTAACATGCTCCTAACCCCCAACCCCAGCTCGGCCATGGCCGGATTCGGTTATATTTATGCCGTGTCCATGGGGGTATTGGGGTTCATTGTGATCTTCGTTTACCGGGCAGATCTGGTAATACTCAAACAGCGCTCCCGGGGCATGATAAAACTTATTTACCGGGTTCTGACCTTTGACTGCGATGATCTTTCTCCCCGGGCCATGGCTCTTGATGACCGGATCATTAAAATACTGGTGGGACTTGGCATCCCGGTGGCAGCTGTACTACACGGGTATGTGGGGTTCATCTTTGGCGGAGTCAAAGCAAATCCCACCTGGTCCACCCCACTGATGCCGGTGATTTTTCTTTTTTCCGCCTGCGTATCGGGTATTTCCGCCATTGTCCTTGCATACATTGTCATACGAAAACTCACCGGAAGCTCCATTGACGGCCCATGCATCATCACCTGCATTAAAACCCTCACAGGTTTTTTCATACTGGCATTTTCCTTTGAAATGCTGGAGGTATTTTCCCACTCCTATCTCAAATCGGGGTATCACCACATGGTGGAAGGATTGTTAAATGGTCCCCTTGCCGCCTCCTTCTGGCTGTGGCAGGTAAAAATCTGCTCTGGCATTCCCCTTGTTATACTTGGGTTAATGGCTTTTATCAGACTGCCGCAGCCCAGGTACAACCTTCTGGCAGCCGGAGTCTCCGCCATTTTGCTCCTTCAGGTGTTCATCATGAGATGGAACGTTGTCATCGGAGGACAGCTCATGTCCAAGAGTGCCAGGGGATACACGGTGTTTCATCCACCATGGATTGATAAAGAAGGCATTTTAACGGTAATTGTGGTGATGATCATCCCCTTTGTCATACTTTTTATCCTGGGTAAAATTTTTCCTTTCTGGATTGAAAATCCCAGGCTGGATTAAAACTATCACTGGAGGATTCAACCAAGATAAATCATACCTGTCCGGCATGATATCCATGACAGACGGGAAGCATTGTAATACTCGCTGATCCATTTTTTTGTCCCCGGTTTTCCCCACAGCAGGCTTAAAATCGGAGCAGCGAGTAACAAAATCTAAATCTTTAAAAAAGGGAGGAGATGAGATGACCTTATTGAGGGGTTTCACCGTGATGACGCTGCTGGGATTTTTCTGTGCCGGATCTGCACTGGCACTGACCCAGGAATCTTTTGATGTAAAAAATCCCAAAGTACAGGAGATGAACAAAAAATGTATCACCTGCCATTTAAAAGAGAACAAATCTCTGGTACTGCAATGGGAAGCCTCTGCCCATGCAGCAGCCAAAGAGGGACAGATTGGGTGCTACAACTGCCACGCCGCCGACAAGGGAGATGAACTGGGTTACCAGCACGAAGGTGCATTTATAAAGGCCATCCTTTCCCCCAACGACTGTGCCAAATGCCATGAGCCCGAAGCAAGGGAGATGGCCATCTCCCACCACGCCACCGCCGGTGAAATCATGGCATCCCTTGACAACATGCTGGCAGAGGTGGTGGGTGGCATGCCCAACAATCCCGGCAACATGGTCAGCGGTTGCTGGCAGTGCCATGGATCCATTGTGGCCCCCAAACGGGATGCCGACGGCAAGCTGCTTCGCTCCAAAACCGATGCCCCCCAGATGGATCATAACACCTGGCCCAACTCCGGCATCGGACGCATTAACCCTGACGGCACCAAGGGTGCATGCAACGCCTGCCACTCCAAGCACTCCTTCAGTGCCAGCCGGGCCAGACAGCCGGAGAACTGCGGTAAATGTCATCTGGGACCGGACCATCCCCAGAAAGAAATCTACGAAGAATCCAAGCACGGCATTGCCTATTTCACCGCCCCCAAGGGCTCAGGTCCTGACGGCATGAACATTTTAAAGGACGGTGCCTGGGTGCTGGGCGATGACTATTATACTGCTCCCACCTGTTCCACTTGCCACATGGGATCCTTTGTCAAGCTAAACGGCGCAGTTGCCAAAAACAGCCACAACGTTGGGGATCGCCTTTCGTGGAATCTAAGGGCTGTGGTTTCCTCCAAGCTCAACCGGGTGACCTTCACCGACGATACCGTAACGGATATTCCCGGAGATATTGCCCCCCGTCCGGGTCAAAAAACCCAGACAAAATCCTATGTCCGGGAGGGTGATAAACTCAAAAAAGTCCTTGAGGAAAAAACCATCAAGAGCGTTGTATCATGGAAAGAGCGCCGCACCAGCATGCAGGAGGTTTGTAAATCCTGCCACGGGGTCAACCAGGTAAGGGATTTTTACAGTCAGCTGGACGACCTTGTCACTCTTTATAATGATAAATTTGCCAAACCCGGGGCTGAACTGGTGGCCATGATGAAAAAGGACGGCATCTGGGAAAACAGTGGATTCCAGCACAAGATCGGATACACCTGGTTTGAAATCTGGCACCATGAAGGCAGAAGAGCCCGCATGGCAGCGGCCATGTTTGCACCGGATTACACCCACTGGCACGGACTCTATGAGGTGTCACGCAATTTTTACCACGAATTCCTTCCCGAAATTCAGGAACTGGCCGACCATGCCGGTCTTGGAGACAAGTATAAGGAGCATATCCAGACATTGCTTGCCAAACCTGAGCACCTCTGGATCAGAACCGGCGGCAGTGCTGAAACCATGAAGCTCATCGAAGAAGAGCGAAAACTGAGATATAACCAGTAACCTTTTCATAATTTTCCCATGGGTTGTGCTACTTGCATGGCCCATGGGATTTTTTTATAACGGCCATGTCCTGACGGACACAACGAATATTGGGTCGTAAACGCGGG
>NZ_BAAHYK010000039.1:0-63758 GCF_054657595.1 Desulfocicer niacini | reverse complement strand
GAAACGTTCCAGCGGAAGCCCCAAAGAGAGCGGCTCTCGCTTTTCGAAATTTATCAAACAGGGGCCGGTCATAAATGCACCAGAAAAGCACTATGCTTAACACAATAGGATTATATATATGGTCAATGCAAATCAAATTGAAGTAGATGAATTTGCGATAAAATATCAGAACGATATACTGAACCTTATAGTCAACATACAGCAAAAGGAATTTGGCATTGATATCACTGCGGCAGATCAGCCCGACCTCTGCGATATCAAAGATTTTTATCAAAAGGGCAAGGGTAATTTTTGGGTAGCTTTATTCAATAAAGAAGTAATTGGGACTATAAGCTTACTTGATATTGGTCATAACCAGGTCTCATTAAGAAAAATGTTTGTCAACCAGGGATATAGAGGAAAAAAATATCAAGCTGCACTCACACTTTTGAACACACTTTTAAATTGGGCACAATTACATAAAATAAGAGAAATTTATTTAGGCACAACACCAAAATTTTTAGCGGCCCATCGTTTCTATGAGAAAAACGGTTTTAATGAGATCGCTAAAACATCTTTACCAAGCGCTTTTCCAATCATGAAAGTAGATACTAAGTTTTATAAATATGAACTATAATCCATCAATTCTCAGAAGGAGTTCAACACGCCATTTGTAAATGTAAAGATTTTGAAAAATCAATTTGATGAACCAAAGAAGAAAAAGCTTATTTCAGATTTGACGAATCTGATTGTGAATGTAATTTGTCAAGCTGAACGGGCTGCTGAGTTAATTCCGACATGTCTATGAAACGTGGATATGATCAATTTCATACCCCCGACGAATTTTTTCACCAGAAGCGTAAAAATTCGTTGGATCAAATCGATAAAAAAGCTTTTCCATCATTATTCGGTCGTGCTCTTCCAGTGAAGATTTCCAGGTTTCAATGCTTGTGTCTCCGGGTATTCTTGCCATGGATAAATAGCTGAGAAGTTCAATGATCATATTCATCTCTTCCTTTACAAAAGCTATGTATTGCCTGGAACAGCCTTTTTTTTCCAATAGATCAATCAAATGGGGCAGGATCGGTTTTTCAACCGTTTCAATAATGGTGTTTTGTTTAAACCATTCTGTTACGGAGCAGGTTTCGCTGGCCCTGTCCCTGAATTGTACTGTCAGGCGTGTATGCCGTTCTTTCTTAACAGGAACTTGTTCCCCTTTGATATGGACATGAATAAGGCGGGGATTAATCATTAGATCCCCTACCTCGGTGATGCAATTATTGTTTGCATAATTGCCTGCACAAAAAAGGGACAGTTCCGTCAACCTGATCAAAGAGTATCTTTCAATACTGTCTGAAGCTGACATAATAGATTCCAGCTCTTTTAGTTTTGACTCAAGAAAACTCTCGTTAAGGTGAATCAAATCCATCTGTTCGTCCAGTGTTTTATTATATCTGATAAGCCTGTTGATTCTGTCTCTGTCGTGGGAACCTGGGGAAAGAATATTGCCTGAATCTTTATTGCACAGACCATTTAATATGTCTGTCTCCATACCCCCATATACAAAAGCCTTACCTTCAGATACCTGCATATGTTTTTCCTTTTCCTCTGGTTATCATTTAAATAAACAGCCAAGAGAAGACCGTATTGCCACCACAACGAAAAATGAAAATTGTATAATGTCCCATCACTGGGACCATTGGTGAGGAAAAAGTCTGAGTTCTCCCCAGGTTGTGATTAAACACTGATCACACTCAATGGCAGTTGATAAAAATAGTAGATGGAATCATGAGCTATCATTCCAAAGTCGATATGTCAACATGAACATATCGATAGGGAGCAAAGCGTTTCCATATGGGCGCATTTCCAGATCCAAGGCAATTTGGTCGTGACTTTGACTATAACTTAGGTTAAATTTGCCTTATCATGGATAAAAAAACATATGCGATTCATACAAAAATCTGGATTGAAGATGATCATGGGCAGATGATTTTTGGCGAAGGTCAGTTGAAAATACTAGAAACCATTGATAACGAAGGATCTATCAGCGCAGCAGCCAAAGAGATGAAGATGGGCTATCGCTCCATGTGGGGTAAACTGAAAAAGATGGAGCAGCGGCTGGGCAGGCAGGTATTAATCCGAAAAAAAGGAGGCTCTTCAGGTGGTGAATCTATTTTAACATCTGAAGCCAAAACCCTGATTGCAAAATTCAGGCATATTCAGCAAAAGATTGCTCTGGATGCGAACAATCTTCTAAAGGATATTGATTTGTGATTTTCAATTAATTCAAGGGTAGAACAACAGTAAAAGAAGTGCCGGTACTTTTCTCGGAACTCACATCAATACTTCCCCCATGCTGATCAATGATGTGTTTGGAAATATAAAGCCCAAGGCCAGTACCGCTTTTCCCTTTGCTGGATTGAAACAGATTAAAAGCCTTTTTCATCTCCGTTTCTTCCATGCCGATGCCATTATCGGTGATGGTAAATATAATGTTTCCCGAGTTGGATGACACAGTTAAATCCACACAATGCTCTGATTTTGTATTATCAGCAGCACAGGCATCAATGGCATTGTCAAGGATATTGATTAAAGCGGAATGAAGCGCCCCAATATCGGCCATGAAGGTCAGGTCCGGCCCAGGAAGGGTGGATCGCAGTTCAATGGAAAGGGATTCGGCCCGGGAAGCCAGGGTTTTTAAAAGGTCGAAGCTGAATTCTCCGGCTGATACTGGCTCTTTTTGTACCTCTCGATCCTTGGCATAAAACAAAATATCCAGAATCATTTTCTTGATTTTAGCAGTCATCTGTTGCACCATTTCAAGTCCCTCCCGGGCCTGGTCCTGATTTTCCTTTTTCAGAGCTGAATTCAGCATGTACACCCCGCCATCCAGACCGGTGAGAAGCCCCTTGATGCCATGGGATACAGAGCCTACCATGAGTCCAAGTGAGGTCAAATGATCTTTAATGTCCATCACCTTTTTTATATCCGTTGCCATGATGATGGCTTCTGATACGGTGCCGTCATCATCCACAGCAATGGGTGAGGCCCAGGCAAGGCAGGGCAGTTGATCTCCATTGGAAAGGGTGTAGCTGACTTCAGACTGCTGGGAATTTCCCTGTTTAAATGTATGCAGGGCAGGGCATTGGGGGCAGGGCAGGGCGCTGTTTCGACAAACCAGGTGACAACAATAAGCGGTTGAAGCCTCAGAGTCATCACCGCTTTCAGGAAAATTAGCATGGCATCCAAAGGTTTTTTTAAACAGTGCATTGCTGCTTTTGATATGAAAAGACCGGTCCACCACAAACACAATCAAGGGAAGACTTTCCATGGATTCCAGAATGTCCTCAGGTGAATTTCTCCGGGGGGAACGTCCGGCCAGGGCCTTTGATTTTTCAAGGATCATGGATTCCAGGCTTTCGGTGTAGGCTTTCATACCCTGGCGAACCTGTCTTTTTTTCCGGGCTCGGTCAATGGCTTTACCAAGGGTGTTTACATCCACGGGTTTGGTAATAAATTCAACAGCCTCATTACGGAAACTTTCAATGGCCAGTTCCATATCACCGTGACCGGTGATCATTATGATCTCAGTATCGGGAGAGACCTGCTTGATTTTTTTAAGCAGTTCAATGCCGTCCATGCCAGGCATTTTTATATCCGTGAGCACCAGAGAAAAATCCTGGTTTTTAAATTTTTTCAGTGCCTCCATTCCATTTTCCGCCGTTATAACACCATGCCCCATGTCCTCCAGAGCAATGGTGAGGACGTCCCGGATATCTTCCTCATCATCCACCAGCAAAATATGCTCTTGCCGAACGCTGCTGTTTTCATTGGAATTAAAATTCATAACATTCCTTTTTCAACCTATGCCACCCCGGGCAGGATGATCTGAAACACCGTGCCTTGCGGAGATGTTTCCTTTATTTTAATTTTTCCCTTACTTTCCTTGATAATACCATAACTGATGGAAAGCCCAAGCCCGGTTCCCCGGCCCACCTCTTTTGTGGTGAAAAAGGGCTGGAATATTTTTTCCGCCACCTGCTCGGGAATACCGGTTCCGGAATCTTTTATTTCAATGACTAGCCCATTATTCCCGGATACAACGCTTTGTATATGAATGCGTTTGGGCTGACTGGCCTCCTGGTAGTCCATTTTTGTCTTTTCTTCAATGGCATCCCGGGCATTGATTAAAAGATTAATAAACACCTGTTCCAGTCGACCGGGGTCCGCCATGACCCGGGGCAGATTTTTTCCAAGATCCCACGCTACCTCAATACCCCGGACCTTTAACTGTTGGCTGAAAATTTCATAGGCTTTGGTTAATATGAGATTGACATCCACTGGCTCAAGATTTGCGTCAGATTTTCGGGAAAAATCGCGCATGTGGGTTATTATTTTGGATGCTCGGTCCACGTTGGAATCAATTTTTAGCAGCAGGCGATGGAGAATATCGGGCTTAATGGATTCATTTTTCTCAATCTTGGAACGGCAGAAACTCGAAGATGTTTTAATCACTGAAAGGGGCTGATTCAATTCATGGGCCACCCCGGTGGCCATTTCTCCCAGGGTGGCAAGCTTGGCTGCCTGATTGAACTGTGCCTCTGTTTCCAGTCGTTGGGTAATGTCCGATGTGGTCACCAAAAGTACCTTCTGACCCGGATACTCCGACAGGGAAATCCAGATATCCACTGGAATAATGGTGCCATCACTTTTTTTATGCCATACCTTGTTCATGATCCGGGTGGTGCGAATGGTTTCTTCAAGGGCACGGGGATCATCAAGGGATGCCAGAGAATCGGTATCCGCAAAAAGCATGGTAAAGGGTTGCTCCAGGAGCATTTCTTCAGCATGACCGTATACCTGCTTGACACTTTCGTTACAGTTCAAGATATGCAGACTATCATAATCGAGCACAAACACAGGATTGGGGATATTATTAAAAATGGCATGATATTTTTTTTCAGAGGCTTCGGCCCGCTGTTCCAGAAGTTTTCGCTGTGTGATGTCCAGATTGATTTCCATGGCTGCCACGATATTGCCCTGGGTATCGCGCACCGGAGAGGTTCTGACAATCCAGTGTTCCATGGTGCCGTCCCTCCCACGACCCAACTCTTCGGAATAGTGGGATTTACCATCCTCAAAGGTTTTTTCCACGGGGCAATTTTCACATTTCGCATTTCTTCCCTTGTAGGCCTGGTAGCAGTAATCTCCCGGGCTGGGATTGTATTTATTATAAAATTCTCTGTTGAAGTTGATAAGTTTGAAGTCACGATTCTGCACGGTGATAAGGCATGGCACATTTTCGAACAGGGTCTGATATTCATTTTTCTGCTTTGTCAATTCCATTTGATTATCAAAGATGCGCTGTCGCATGGTGTCAAAGGCCGCAGACAGTTGACCGATTTCACTGAGGGGATCTGTTTTGATCAGATGACGTCCGCCCTTGTCTGTGATGTGCCGGGTCTCTTCAGTGAGTAGACGCAGGGGATGGATGACAAATTTATAAACAAATAGAAAAATACACAGAGAAGGCACGATGATTATGGCCACGGCCAAAAGAAAAATGCTTTTTTCATACTTGATGATCTCCGCATCGGTTTCTTTAAGGGAAATAACCACATCAAGAGCACCCAGCACTTTGTCTTCAGTGTTATGGAAATGACATCTTTCCGAGCAGCCGGGCTCGTTATAAATGGGTGTGATAATACCCAGCAGACGTTCCCCTGTGTCTTTTGTGGACAGCCTACGGCGCTGGGCAAGGGTGAGACGGACCAGGGGAGGAGTGGTCTGGTGACACACCCGGCAGGTCCAGGAAGTGATGGGTTCAGTGCAGTCCACTTCAGCAGCAATATTTGAAAACTTGATTTCGCCCTGTTTATTGGTGATACGGACGTTTTCAATGCCCTTCTGGGTGGCGGTGTTCTTTATGATCTGGTTGATGTCGTCCCGGGAATTGAGCATCATGGAGTAGTGGGTGCCAAGACGGATGGTTTTGCTGATGCGATCGGCAATGTCGGTGCTGTCATCCAGGGATTTGTTTCTCTGATACCGGATGCTGAAAAAAGCCCAGGTGGCAATGGCCATAAGACAGACACACCCCATGATCAATATGAGCTTGAACACAAGGCTGTGCTGTATTTGGCTGATTATTTTTTTCATGGGATCATCAAATTTGATTCCTTAAAATAATTTCTTGGGTTTCCCGGGGATGCTTGATTTTTTATATGAACAGTAGGTACTGGGTTCTAAGCACTAATACCACTGCTTTTTCATAATTCATTGCGTTTGTCAGGCCATGGCTGTTATAGGAACATGTCGACAACAGATCCCCCAGCGGGCGGCCGGTCCGGCACGATCGGACCCAAAAAAAGACCTGTCCTTTTGCCCTGTGCAGGCTGTTTGAGAACAAACAAGCCTGCCCGCAGTTCCTGCGCTTTAGAACGACAGGGCAAAAGGAGTCGACGGTCCCGGGCCGGGCCGGGCGGCAGTTGGGGGCGGTGTCATGCCATTTTTATTCTTAGTTGTGTCTGGAAATTGCCAATTACCATTTTCATCTTACCCAATGGTATTTTTTACAATCCCCACCAGTTTTTCCGGATCAAAGGGCTTGGAAAGCCAAGTGATGGCCCTGTCAATGGACAAATGCCGACTGGCAAGTCCACTGATGACAATCACAGGAATATCCTTGAATTTTTCCTGCTTGGACAGTCTGCGAAAAAATTTGGGTCCCCACTCTCCATTGGGCATTTCAAGATCCAAGGTAATGAGATCCGGATTTTCCCGTTTCATAACCTCAAAGGCTTCGCCACCTTCTTTGGCAGAACAGGTTTCGTAGCCATTATCATTAAAAATATTTATCAGATATTTCACAATGGTGGGATCATCATCCACCACCAGTATTTTTTTTGTCATTTTAGCCTCCCTTATATTCGGTGTTCAGAATATCTTTACTTTTTATGGCATTCGCCACAGGTCAGCGGCCCTTTTTCAAGTTCCAGATGACACCCCCGGCAGCGATCATGGTAGCGGGTGATCAGTTCCATGTGCTTTGAATCGCCCTTGGTGGTATGGCATTCGGCGCAGGTGATATCCTCAGAAGACTCTTCTTCCATAAGTTTCCCATCTTCATAGACATGGTGGCACACGGCGCAGTCTTCAATGCCTGCATTTTCATTGTGGGTATCATGGGGAAAACAAACAAAGGGCCTTTTGTTATTTTCAAAGACGTCGGCACTTATGTCCATGCAGTCATTACACCAGGCCGAAAAGGAGAAAAGAACACTTATGGTGAAAGTCATGGCTGCTATTTTAATGGTTTTGGATCTTATTTTCAATTTAAATCTCCTTTGGCCTATTCTGGAAGTTCCAGGATTTCGTAAATAATATCCCCAAAGAACTTCAACTCCATATCAATGCCGTAGTGATGAATGATATCCTCAAGCCCTCCATGGCAGTTGTGGCAGGGTGCAATGACCACCTCCGCCCCTTGGGCTTTGGCTGCAAATAACTGTTCTGCCTTGATCTTTCCGCTGTCTACCCGGGCATTTTTAAAGGGAGGGCCACAGTTAATTACACCACCACCGGCCACGCAACAATAGTTGTGTTCCCGGTTGGGGGTCATTTCAATAAAGGTTTTACAGGTGGAGTTGACAATGTTTCTGGACATTTCATGCAGTCCTCGGCCCCTGACGATGTTGCAGGGATCATGCAGGGTCACCGGGCGGTCAAATTTCTTTTTTATTTTTATTTTTTCTTTCACAAAAAGATCGTTGTAATATTCTATGGCGTGGATCACCTCAAGGGGGGGCATCTTCCAGCCCAATGCACGGTTCCCCATGTCGTACACGGATCGGAATGCATGGCCGCATTCTCCCATGACGATTTTTTTGACTTTCAGGTCTGCGGCGGCCTCAAAATGGGCTTTTTTTAATCGTTCCATCATTTCATAGTCGCCGGTGTACATGCACATGTCGCTATTGTCCCATCCCGGCAAGGAGGGCATGGTCCAATTTTCTCCGGCGGCATTCATGATCACAGCGGCCTGGTAGATGAGCTGTGCCCGAAATTTGGGCTCGGGACCGATGACAGAATAAAAAACATCGGCACCTTCCTTGTCCAGGGGAATTCTCAGGTTTTCAACTTCGTCCTGGGCCTCTTCCTCCTGCCACATCAGGGTGTCCACCCATTCGTCATCCTTGATCCACATTTGATTCTTTGTAACAGAGTGACTGTGGGCTGTATCCTGGATATACAGAGGAACCACGCCAAGTTTATGGCAAATGCGGCGCATGACGGACATGACATAGGCAATGTCAAGGCCGAAGGGGCAATACATGGCGCATCTTTTACACAGATTGCATTGTGTGTAAGCCACCACGGCTGCATTCTGGATGAACTCCGGAGTAACCTTGCCTTTTTTGCGCATGATTTCCCACAAGGTCTGCTTGACCTTGGCAGCGGGGGAGTAGCTGGGATCTCTATCCCGACTCATGAAATAATGACATCCTTCACTGCAAAGCCCGCAATGAACACAGGTATCCACATAGGTTTTGAGTCTGGCACCGGTCTCACTTTCCAGTACCTGGTTGATCACCCGTTCTATTTTTTCAGGGGAGAGCTGTTCTACACCTTTAATAAGCCCTTGATCTTCTATGGCAGTGTCTTTGACTGCCTTTGATTCTGTCATGGCAACCTTCTTTAATATCTAAAAATTAAATCTGCGGTCGAAAAGCCTTTTTTTAATGGCATCCGACGTATTATTTACCTGTAAATATGGCCTGGACAGTTAATCAGCTCATGAGTCGCAAGTTTTCATTCTTAATGCGGCATGTGCTGTTTAAAAATTTCCTACCAGTCCTTTGCCATGCGGATACCCCCGAATTCCGATCCCATATATCCCCGGGTAAAGGGAAACAGAAACATATGAAATAATTTTGTAAAGGGAATGACAGCCAGCATGATTTCACCGGAAAGGATGTGAATGATGGTCATGGTGGGAAAACCTGCCCACTGGTGATATACCCAGAATCCACTTATAAAGGGGGCAGCCACAATAAAAAGAATCAAATAATCCACGGCGGTGGTCAGATATTTTACTTCGGGAAGCATAAGCCGCCTGAAAAGAAAAAAACCACAGGAAAAAATAACAATCAGGGTCATGACATCTGCCACAACGCCGGGAAGGGTGATCCAGCTGATATTAAAACTTTCCTTCCACATGATGACATGGGCAAAGACAAAAATTGGAACCAGAAACAGGCAAATATGAAAGGCAAAGGTGACAACCGTCATAGCGGGATTTAAGGTCATGTTCCGGCTGCCAAAGGGGGTCAGCCAGTGACCGATGGAACGAAGGGCAAATTTCAGATTCATGTATTCAAAAATCACCCCGTCTTTTTTTCGGGCCAGGGTGTAAAGAGAATAAAATCTAAAAGCACTGCCACCGATGAAGATAAGAAAGGCCAGCCAGGCCAGGGGCCCGGTGACAAAGGAATAAAGGGCATGCATATTACAGATCTCCTTTCAACGAAATGATTTCTCTGTGATATTTATTCTTTTCAATCCCCTTTATCAGCAATTTTGAACCGTCCGGGCTGAAAATAGGGGATTCCAGATGATCGTATGGGGTTTTCAGGATGGTATCATCAATGCCCACATAATAGGCACCGTTTTTTTCCACCTTGGTTGCTGTTTTCCGGCCATCCGGGCTGAACACCGGCTGCCAGACCATGTCAAACCGATTTTCCCAGGCAACGCCATCCACGGCAACGCCCCATTGGTTATCATCTTTAAATACACAGGCTGCACGGTTACCGTCGTCGCTGAGTACCGCATCTGTGAGATATTGGGAAAAAGTGATGTCCCAGGGGACATTATCCACGGCCAGGGTCCATTTGCCAAAGTCAGTGGCCACAATGGCAGCTATTTTCAAGCCGTCCCTGGAATAAAAATGGTGCCACAGCTGGACATATCCTTTATCCCAGAAAATGTCACCATCCTTTGCAAGGAACCATTTTCCACTGCTCTTCACCGGAGCGGTGACCCCGGAATCAACAGGGGAAAACCGGGGCTTCCACACCGAAGCGAATGGTTTTTTCCAGGTTTTACCATCCACGGCTATGAAATAATCATGGTAATTGGTACGCACCGATGCCGCCACCTGGGATGAATCTTTTGAAAAGACAGGGTCCCACACGTTCACAAAATTTCTGTCCCAGGCAACGCCGTCCACGGCCACAGAATAACACCCTTTTCTAAATTTGAAAATTTCGCTTTCAAGCACAGGAATTGCTTCCACCACGGCAGCACTGCTGTTCCCATCCGGGCTCACAACCATGTCGGTGAGACGTGAATAGGTCTTTTCCCAGGGGATGTCATTGAGTATGCAATTGTATTGCAGCTCTTTCTGGGTGGAAACAGCAACATGACTGCCCGACGGATTAAACGTCATATTCCATACAAAATCATAGGTGTTTTCCCAGGGAACGTCATCCGTGGACACTGTCCATTCCGCCATATCTGAAATCAGCGCAGATAACCGACCGTCCGGGCCATATTTCACGTTCCAGATTTTATCATAACTGTTTTCCCAGGTAACAAAAGAATTCTCACCATCCCCGGAGCAGATGGTGTATTCCATATCTTCATTTTTTACAATGGCGGAGATGTTCTCCCCGCTGGGACTGATGCGGGGTTCCTCCATATACGAAAATTCAGTGTGCCATGGTTCAAGATCAGCCACCAGACGTTTGCCGGTATCCCAATCCCAGTTATCTTTATTGCTCATAGTCATGTGCTCCTTGATAAAAGCAGGGTTTGATTCCCTTTTACCTGGTAAAAAAATTGACGTTGCAGTAAATAATAAATGTTTCGCTGATTCATAACATATAGATTTTTTTTTTCAAAGATTATTTCACCCTGCCTGAATTTGTTCTTCAATCACTGAAGAATCTGAGTGTTGAAATATTTTGGGGTTCATAGTATTCTGCAACAATTCAGATTCTGATCTACAATTTTTGGAAAGGCGAGTTCTACCATGATTTATAAATTAAGTTTGATTTGTTTTATGCTTCTTTTTTCAACCTGTACCATGGGGTATTCAGAATCAGGAAGTACTCTGTTTGATAACGGTATTGCAGAGTTTCAAAAAGGTCGATATCAAGATGCTGTTTTTTGGTTCACAAAACTCATTGAAAAGGAACCTTTCAATGCCAAGGCCTATAAAAATCGTGGGGTGGCACGATTGAGCCTTCAAAAATATGACATGGCCATTGAGGATCTGAACAGTGCTCTAAACCTTGATCCAGAGCTTGAAGGTGTTCGCAGCAACCTTGGGGTAGTATATCATTATATGGAAAAATACAGTGGTGCAATTGAATATTATAATGAAGAAATAAAAAAATTTCCTGACAATCATACGGCCTTTTTTAATCGAGCTCTTTCATGGTCAAAATTAAATGAATATGAAAATGCACTTAAAGATTTAAATACGGTATTAACACGGAACCCAAATGAATATTGGGCACTTGCTTATCAGGGTGACCTTTTTGCTAAATTAAACAATCTCGAGGCAGCTCGTGATTCATACCAGAAGGCTATATCTTTGAGCTCTGATAACACTTATGCTCGAGAGCAACTTGCATTACTTGAATCCTCCCCGTCGGAAATTATTGAATCACCCATGACGAAAACATCTATTACGGTGAAAGCACCTAAGCTTAAAAGCACCTTAACACATCCTAACACCTCCACAGAACAGATTGAAACCCCGCCCATATTGTCAGATACACAAACAACACCGTCTTCGAAGATATCTTCTCAAGACAGTGAACTCCCAGCAGAAAAAATAATATCTCGGCTTCATGCTTATACGATTCAACTTGGTGCTTTTCTTGAGTCTGATAATGCCAAGCCGTTGATTAGGAAGCTCCAAAAGAATGGGTATGAACCTCGAAAGCTTAATTTGCAAGATAAAAAAAGTCGTAAATGGACGCTTGTTAGACTTGGAGTTTTTGAGACATATGAACAGGCAACAAAAAAAATGCAGATTGTGAAAAAAAATTTAAAAATTGATGCCGTTGTCCGTCCGGTCGGTCGATTTTAAATATTTATTCCTTAGCTTTAAGTAGAAAAAAGACATGCATTATGGTATGAACTGCTCGCATCAGAAACAGCAGGAGCAACAGAATTAGCATTTAGAGAAATCAGGAGACCCCCAATGACCCAACCGGTACTTGAAACAAATTTTAAAGATCTCAATATGATAAGAAAAGGAAAGGTTCGTGATATTTATGACCTGGGAGACAGCCTACTCATGGTTACTACGGACAGACTTTCCGCCTTTGATGTGGTACTTCCCAATGGTATTCCAGACAAAGGAAAGGTGCTGACACAATTTTCCGTTTTCTGGTTCAAAGAAATGGAGGATCTCATCGGCAATCACCTCATTGCCCATGAGATAGATCAGTTCCCGGCGGTGTGCCAGCCCTACAAAGACATTCTGGAAGGACGAAGCATGCTGGTGAAAAAAGCCGAACCCCTGCCCGTGGAATGCATTGTCCGGGGATATATTTCAGGCTCCGGATGGAAATCCTACCAGCAAGAAGGGCATGTCTGCGGTATTACGCTTCCTTCGGGATTAAAAGAATCGGACAAACTGCCCCAGCCCCTTTATACCCCTTCCACCAAGGCTGAGGTGGGGGATCATGACATAAATGTGGACTTTGAACACACAGTTAAACTTCTGGGTAGAGATCAGGCGGAAAAGCTCCGGGATCTTAGTCTGGCCATATACAACAGAGGTGTTGAAAAGGCGCTTTCAAAAAATATTATCATTGCTGACACCAAATTTGAATTTGGCATGGTGGATGGAGAAATTATTCTCATTGATGAGGTGTTGACCCCCGATTCTTCACGGTTCTGGCCCCAGGAGTCTTATTGTACCGGCGGAGCCCAGAAAAGTTTTGACAAACAGTTTGTCCGTGATTGGCTGGAATCCTCCGGTTGGAATAAAAAATCCCCCGGACCGGAACTGCCCCCCGATGTGATCAGCCGCACCGCCGATAAATATCAGGAAGCCCTTGCCCTGATCACCGGAAAAGCCTTATAAATTAATTGACCGGTACCGCGGAAATCAAACCCGGTTCTCCTAAAAATAAAGGTGGCAGGCAAAAGCCTGCCACCTTTATTTTTAGGGGTTGGTCACAAGCCTGACCTCTCCTTCTTGCCCCATCTTATGACCTAATCCTTTTATTCTCTGGATTCATATAAGGCCGATGGTACTAATTTCCCCTTTTAACCTCCAGACAATTTTTCCGTGGGGGCTAAAAGGGGACCAACAATTATCAATCCTGTTATTCTTCCTGTTCCGCCTTGATTTTTTCAATGACCTTCTGGGATATATCTCCGGGAACCTCATCATAATGATCAAATTCCATGGTGAAAGTACCCCTGCCACCGGTCATGGATCTTAGATCCGGTGCATACCGCAGAAATTCCGCCATGGGAACATTGGCATTGATCACCTGTTTTGCGCCTTCGGTGTCCATGCCAAGCACCCGGCCCCGGCGGGAGTTCAAATCACCCATGATATCACCGGTGAATTCGTCGGGTACCACGATGGAAACCTTCATAATGGGCTCAAGAAGGGTGGGTTTGGCCTGTTCCGCTGCCTTTTTAAAAGCAATGGACCCAGCCATTTTAAAGGCCATTTCCGATGAATCAACGGAATGATAACTGCCGTCATCAACTGTTACCCTGAAGTCCACACAGGGGAAACCTGCCAGTAAGCCTTTCTGACTGGCCTCAATGATGCCCTTTTCAACGGCGGGGATATATGTCCGGGGAATGGACCCGCCCACAATGGCATCCACAAACTGAAAGCCTTCGCCCTTGGGGAGGGGTTCCATGACGATCCAGCAGTCGCCAAACTGACCATGACCACCGGACTGTTTTTTATGTCGACCCTGGACTCGGATTTTTTTCTTAAAGGTTTCCCGATAGGGTACCTTGGGAGTTTTTATTTCCATCTCCACATTGAATTTACGTTTAATCTTTTCAATTGTGGTTTCAATGTGTACAAGACCACGGCCGGACAGAATGGTTTCGTTGGTTTCGGTTTCCCGTTTGAGAATAAGTCCGGTATCTTCTTCAAGAATTTTTCTCAGGGCGCCATGAATTTTATCCTCCTCGCCCTTGTTTTTGGAATAAACGGCAAAGGAAATAACCGGCGGCATGGGTTGCGGAGCATCAAACATTATCTCTTTATCACCACTCATGGTATCACCGGTGAAGGTGTCTTTCAATTTGGCAACCGCCACGATGGCACCGGGAGATGCTTCGGTGATGGGGGCCTGTTCCTTGCCCCGGATTTCCAGCAACTGGGTAAAACGTTCCTTGGAATTTTTATTTACATTGAGGAAATTACCCTCCTTACCAAGCGTTCCGGAGATCACCCGAAACAAAGACAGCCTGCCCGCATAGGGGTCCACTATGGTGTTGAACACAAATCCGTAAAAGGGACCATCAGCATCAGGGGCAATTTCCACGGTCTCGCCCTTGTCATCTTTAGCCGTCCAGGCACCCCGATCCAGAGGGGAGGGCATGCTGGAATTAATAAAATCAAACAGAAGATCCACGCCGATCAGACGGGTGGCTGCTCCGCAGAGTACCGGTGAAAATTCACATGCCAGAATGCCTTTTCGGAAGGTTTCCTTGAGTTCTTCCTGGGAAAGTTCTTCCCCCTCAAGATATTTTTCCAGTAGATCATCATCCAGCTCTGCTATGTTTTCCACAAAGGATTCCCGGGCGGCTTCATAGGCATCGGTCATTTCCGCAGGGATATCTGTTTGTGTTGCCTTGCCCTGATCATCATAGATATAAGCCTTGCCGGAGATTACATCCACGATACCCTTGAAATCATTCATCTGGCCAATGGGAAGCTGAACAATGATGGTTTTACGTTTCAGTGTGTTCTCGCAGGTGGCGGCAACGGAGTCCACACTGGCGCGTTCCTTGTCCATTTTATTGATAAAAAGCACAGAGGGAAGATGGTACTCTTCCACACAGGCGGCGGCTTCTTCTGTCATTGCACTTGGCCCATCAACGGCATCAACAACTATGATGACACCGTCGGAAGCCGGAATACATGTTTTAGCCGCAGAAAAGAAATTCTGGTCCCCCGGAGTATCCATCAGTGTGACCAGATGTTTTTTCCATGTATACTTATGGAAAGCGCTGCTGACACTCTGTTGTTTTCTTACTTCTTCCGGCTGGAAATCCATGGCAGTATTGCCCTCTTCAACCTTGCCCAGACGCTTGATGACGCCGGCGCTGAAAAGCATTGATTCAGCCAGAGAAGTTTTACCCGCACCCCCATGACCTGCCAGAGCGATGTTTCTCAATTTTGCGATTTGTTCCGTCATTACAGCTCCTTTTCCAGTGATAATTAAGTTGAATCAAGAATTTACATATATCAATTCATGTCAATGATGCAAGGATAGTTTTGGCTGAGCTTCAAATTCGGGTTTTCTAACATCTCCTGCATTCACCGACCTCAGGTGGGTTACTCTGATGACAGCATGTCAGGCTTTTACCCGAAGGTGGCCGATTTTATGACCAAGCCCTTAAAATTATTTTACTCTGTTTCCTCCATACTCTACATAGCGCATGGGAAGAATGAATTCAATGTTTCCTTTGGGGCCCGGCACAGGGGACTCAATTACAGGATCAGCATCATATCCCTGTCCATCAAAAAAAGAGACGATTTCTTCCACAATTTCCTGCCTCACAATGGGATCTCTAACTACACCTCCCTTGCCTATACGATCTTTGCCTGCTTCAAACTGGGGTTTGATCAAGGCCAGAACCAGTGAGCCTGGCTTCATGAACTGCCGGGCCGCCGGCACCACCAGCTTTAATGAAATAAAAGAGGTATCAATAGTGATAAGATCCACACATTCCCCAATGGTGTCAAAGGAAATGTACCGGATATTGGTACGTTCAATGACGTTAACCCGGTCATCCTGTCTCAGGGACCAGGCCATCTGACCATATCCAACATCAACGGCATGGACTTTTTTTGCCCCGTGCTGGAGCATGCAGTCGGTGAATCCCCCGGTGGACGCCCCGATGTCAAGGCAAGTATATCCGGTTAAATCAAGGGACAAAACATCCAATGCCCGTTCAAGTTTCAGGCCCCCCCGGCTGACATAGGGAATATCTTTTTCCTTTAAGGTCACATGTGCATGGGATAAAATTTTTATTCCGGCTTTGTCCACGGGCAGCCCGTCCACCTGTACATGGCCGGCCATGATCATGGCCCGGGCCCGTTCCCGTGAGGGGACCAGCCCCTTTTCCACCATAAGGGCATCCAACCTCAGTTTATCAGTCTGTGCCATGGCTCAACATCTCCTCCACCGCGGTCACCACGGCCTCAGCATCAACCTTATATGCTTTTCTAAGCGTTGACTGGGGACCGTGTTCCACAAAAGTATCTCTGATACCCACCCGTTTAACTCTGCAGTTAAAGGCATCATTGTCGGCCAGCAATTCCAGGACGGCACTGCCGAATCCGCCGTCCAGGACATGCTCTTCAATGGTTATAAGTTTTCCGGTTTTAAGGGCCATGTCAAGGATGAGATCTTTGTCCAGAGGTTTTACAAACCGGGCATTTATCACCGCAACGGAAACCCCGGTTTCTTCAAGAACCTTTGCCGCCTTCAAGGCCTCCTGTACCACTCGTCCCACGGCAATCAACACAATGTCATGACCATCCTGCAACAGTTCACCCTGGCCGATTTTTAGGGATGGAGTGGGGGCATCCATGTCCACCCCTTCTCCGCAGCCTCGGGGATATCTCAGGGCAATGGGACCATGATGGTTGACGGCCAGCGCCAGCATGGATCTTAGCTCTCTTTCATCCTTTGGAGCCATGATGGTCAAATTGGGTATGTTTCTTAGAAAGGCATAATCAAACAGCCCGTGATGGGTGGGGCCGTCTTCACCAACAATCCCCCCCCGGTCCATGGCAAAGATAACCGGATGTCCGTCAATGCAGACATCATGGAGAATCTGATCATAGGCCCGCTGCATAAAGGTGGAATAAATAGCCACCACGGGCTTCATGCCCCGGGAGGCCATACCTGCGGCAAAGGTGACGGCGTGCTGTTCGGCAATGCCCACATCAAAAAAACGCTCCGGGAAGGTATCAGCAAAGGCCTGCAGACCTGTACCTTCCGGCATGGCTGCGGTGATGGCCACCAGGCGATCGTCGTGTTTTGCCAGGTCAAGCATGGCCCTGCCGAATACTTGGGTATAGGTGGGAATTTTATTTTTCCCCGGGGGACTGTGACCGGTTTCAACGTCAAAGGAACTCACCCCATGGTAGTAAACCGGATTTTTTTCCGCAGGCGGATATCCTTTTCCCTTGGTGGTAATCACATGGAGCAGCACAGGCTCATTGTGTTTTTTAATGTTTTCCAGAATATCGATGAGGTGGTTCAGCCGATGTCCGTCAATGGGACCGAAATAATCAAAATTAAAAGCCTCAAACAGCATGCCCGGGGTGACGAAGGTCTTAAAAGAATCCTCGGAACGTTTGGCAAATTTATACATGTCATCCCCGATGCCCGGCAGGGATTTTAAAAACAGACCAAACTCCTTGCGCATGCTCTGGAGAGAGTGGGCTGATAATTTTCTACTTAAAAAAGAAGATAATGCCCCCACATTGGGGGATATGGACATGTCATTGTCATTTAGGATAACGATGAGATCCCGTTCGGAATCCCCTGCCTGGTTCAAACCTTCATAGGCAAGGCCTGCGGTGAGGGAACCATCCCCGATGACGGAAATCACCTTGGATCTGTCGTTTCTAAGGTGCTTTGCGCTGGCAATGCCAAGGCCAGCGGAAATGGAGGTACTAGCATGTCCTACGGTGAAGGCATCACAGGGGTTTTCACTTATCTTGGTAAACCCGGAAATCCCTTGGTAAGCCCTCAAGGTATCAAACTGGGTATCACGTCCGGTGAGCAATTTATGGGCATAGGCTTGGTGTCCCACATCCCAGATAAGGCTGTCCTCGGGCAAGTCAAACACATAGTGGATGGCCATGGTGAGCTCCACCGCTCCCAGGCTGGAGGCCAGATGTCCCCCGGTTTTCGACACCACGGAAATGATTCTCTGCCTGATTTCATCTGCCAGGAGGGGCAATTCCTTCCGGGAAAGGGCCTTGAGATCATCACCGTTTTGAATCTGTTGAAGCAGGGTCACCGATTTATTCTCCTTGAAAAAACTTATCTTTTTCTTGTTATGATATAGTCTGCAATGGCCATCAGGGGCCGGGCGTTTTCCCCTAGAGAAACCAGGGCCTCCCGGGCATCGGCCACAAGGTTGGCGGCAAACTGCCTGGAAGGTTCAAGGCCCAGAAGGGCAGGGAAGGTTAACTTATCATGCTGGGCATCGGAGCCCGTTGCCTTGCCCATGATGGCAGCATCCCCCTCCACATTTAAAATATCATCCACCACCTGAAAGGCCAGACCGATTTTTTCAGAATAAAGGACCAGTTGATCCCGCACAGCAGGGGTTGCCCCGGCACAAACTGCACCGGCCTCAACACTTACCTTTATCATCTGCCCGGTTTTCAGCCAATGCAGTTTTTTTAAATAATCCATGGAATCAGACACCGGCATATCCAGATCCGGGGCCAGCATATCCATCATCTGACCTTCCACCATGCCAGCCACTCCTGCGGCCCGGGACACCATGTGAATAAGTTCAAGTAAAATATGGTCAGATGGAAAAAGATCAAAGCACAGGGCAGGGCGGGACAAAACGGTAAAGGCATGGGTTAAAAGGGCATCACCTGCCAGAATGGCAGTGGCTTCTGTAAACGCTTTGTGACAGGTGGGCAGACCCCGGCGCAGATCATCATCATCCATGGCAGGCAGATCATCGTGGATCAGGGAATAAGTATGGATCATCTCAATGGCGCAGGCCGGGGGCAGGGCAAGCAGCGCGTTTTCCCCTGATGCTTCGGCGGCTGCCATGCACAGCACCGGACGTAATCGTTTTCCACCCGCCATGAGGGAATGGCGCATGGCCCGGGTGAGTTCAAGCTGTTCATCTCTCCGGGAAAGAATATCAAGGAGGGCATTCTCCAGGATTTCCCGCTTCTGCGTCAGGTATTTTTGAAGGTCAAAGGAATCAGGACTCATTATCAAAGGGCTCTTCAACCAGATCTCCCTGGCTGTTTTTAATTAATAAGGTTATTTTTTTTTCGGTTTCATCCAGAGTTTTAAGACAGAATTTGGAACATGCCATACCGGTTTCAAATTTTTTAATGGATTCTTCCAGGGAAAGGGTGCCGGACTCCAGCTCCCGGACAATTTCTTCCAGTTGTGTCAATGTTGACTCAAAGGTTTTCTTTTTTGCCATATTGTTTTTCCACCTGACAGATCAGCCGTCCCCGGGAAAGCAGGACTTCGACTGAATCTCCGTTTTTGGTTGTTGTGCTGTCTGTGATAATTTTTTGTTCCGGTCCGCAGGTCCGGGTAATGCTGTAACCTCTATTAAGAACGGCAAGGGGACTCAGTGCGCCCAGTTTTGAATGCTGTTCATGGATGCCGGCCCGTGCTGTCACAAGGCGTGCGACCATGGCCCGGACCAGCTGGCGGGTCAAAAACCCGCAGGTTTCCTTGTTCTCAACGATTCGTCTCGCGGGTGAAGCCGCTGAAAGAGCTTTGGTGCACCACATTATTCTTTGTCGATGCATGTCCAGTTTACCGGCCATCTGCCCGGTAAGTCGCTGATCCAGATCGGACAGGCGCATGCGTAGATCATCCATGCGGGCCCGGGGACTTTTAAGTCTTGAATTCAAATCGTTAAGACGCGTTTTCAACCGAATCAGTGAACGGTCCAGCCCGGAAACCAGGGCATTTTCAAATCCCAAAATGTCCCGGACCAGCTTTGTTTTTTCCGGCAGGGCAAGTTCTGCCGCCGCAGACGGAGTGGGGGCACGCAGATCTGCAACAAAATCACAGATGGTGAAATCCGTTTCATGTCCCACCGCAGAAATAACAGGTATGGTGGAGGCAAACACAGCCCTGGCAACGGATTCTGCGTTAAAGGGTGCCAGATCTTCCAAGGAACCACCCCCCCGGGCAACAATAATCAGCTGGGAGGTGGCACGTTCATTTACGGTCTGTATGGCCCGGCAAATCTGGGCATCTGCACCGTCTCCCTGAACTTTTACCGGCACAATTTCCAGATGAACAGATGGAAATCTTCGATGGGAAACATGTATAATATCCCTTATAACTGCACCGGTGGGAGAGGTTATAATGCTGATTTTTGAGGGTAAAAAGGGCAGGGGGCGTTTATGGGAAGCATCAAACAGGCCTTCTTGTCCCAGCTGTTTTTTCAGTAGTTCAAACCGTACATGTAACAGGCCTGCACCTTCTGGGGCCATGTGTTCAAAAATAATTTGATAACTACCCCGGGGCTCATACAGGGATAGACGACCCATGCCTGTTATGCGCATGCCGTTTTGTGGTTTAAAGTCAAGACGTTTGAGCTGGTTGCGAAACATCACGCCACTGATAAGGGCGGAATCATCCTTCAGGGAAAAATAACAATGCCCCGATGCAGGGACAGATAGATTTGAGATTTCTCCGGTGAGCCACACAAAGGGATAGGTGGACTCAATGAGTTGTTTCAATTGACGGGTCAAACCTGAAACCGTATAAATTTCCGGAGATGTGCTGGTGCGGTTCATTTTTTTCCTTGGGGTGCATGATATTCTTAAAAAATTAACAAAGAGAAACCTGCACCCGGATTCTTAGCAACGATCCGTTTTTTTTGGGAGCCTGGTGAGATATTTTATCAAGTCCCATTTTTATTCTTGACACCGAAAATTATTGTCCATCGGTAAACTGTAAAGGTTGAGTTATAAAACAGACCGAGAGGAATGACAATACCAAACATGATCTGATGGGGACTTACATGGCCCATGACGGAGCCATGAGTTTTTTTAGAATCTTTATTTTCAATCGACTCAATCAGCTCAAAAAAAGAGGCATGTAATTTTGTCAATGCTTTGGGCAGATTCAAACTTAAACTGAAGCTTTAAAAAAAACACCGAGGTCCGGGACTGAATTTTTTTAACCAACTGAGATTTGTCATAATGCAAAATCATATATTCCAGCATATACTCATATATAATCGTAATATTTAGTTTGAAATTACTTGTTGGTCCGATAATATATATTATGTTAACTTTTTTTCAATATAAAATATTGAAGCCCAGTCCTGTATGCTTCCCTGCCCTTTAGCATGTAGCATGCTTTTCACATGCTTCTCATCGAATCCCTAATTTATCAACAACAGCTAACAGTCCCAGATTTGTATGGCAGTCTAGTCTCCTATCTGTATAATTCCTGGGGCTGCGCTGCAACGATCTACAGATCCTGGTGGAATTGTATTTGCAGATTTAAGTTGAAATGTCCAAGGGCTGTGTTATATTTTTATTCAAGCAGGACAATGGAAAATAAAAAAACGATGGGCAGGCTTTTTTTAAAGTGTTTAAAAAGTTCACTGCTAATTTAAATCATCTGATTTTCCGCTTTGCTTTAAATTAATAAAAATAATAACAGGAGACATTTACAATGAATCTTTCTTCTTCCTTTTCACAGGCTGGATCACTTGTGCGCGTCAATGCGTTTATCCGCAGCGTTTACAACTGGATGGCCATCGGACTTGCTTTGACGGGATTCACCGCTTTTTATGTGGCCAGCAGTCCCACACTGCTTCAGATCATCTTCGGTAACCAGATCGTTCTGTTTGGTATGATCATTGGTGAACTTGCCATGGTGTTTTATCTCTCAGCCAGGGTCCAGAAGATGAATGCCTCCACAGCAACGGCATTATTTGTTGTTTATTCCATACTCAATGGTGCCACTCTGGCCTCTATTTTCATCATCTATACGGCATCATCCATTGCAACCACCTTTATCACCTGTGCATTAACCTTTGCCGCATGCAGTGTCTACGGCATGGTGACCAAGCGGGATCTGACCTCCATGGGTGGATTCCTGATGATGGGACTCATCGGCATTATTATTGCCTCCTTGATCAACATGTTTTTCAGAAGCCCCGGGCTCAGCATGGTTATATCCTACGTTGGTGTTCTGGTTTTTGTGGGCCTCACCGCCTATGATACCCAGAAACTTAAACAAATGGCTCTTACCCAGCCCGTTGACGCCAGTGGTGCAATGGTCAGAAAAGGTGCCATAATGGGTGCATTGGCTCTGTACCTTGACTTTATAAATCTGTTTCTCATGCTGCTTCATATTTTTGGCGTAACAAGAGACTAAATATCTTCACTGACATCAGGCGATTTCTGCCAGATAATATACCGCTAAATCATGGGTATATATTTGTTATCAATCGCTTTAGGTGGCCAAATTAAGACAGCGCAAATCCCCGACAAGATTGACAATCACCTTGTCGGGTGATTTTCTGCTGTTTTTTTATTTTTCAAGTATTGTAGATTGTCGGTCGATGTATGAGTAAATCCGAGAAGAAAAAATCAGGATTTTATTTTTTTAATTGTGGGTGGATCTGTATGAAATACAGGGTCTGCCCATGGTAGTTATGAGGAGTTACCCCCCTGACCATGGAGCTGTTTAAATCCCAGTCCGCCACGGACACCGGCACAAACAAAGATGTCCCTGGTGGTTACAATGCTGAATCCATTGAAGTACTTAAAGGTCTTGATCCTGTAAAACGCAGACCCGGCATGTACACGGACACCACAAGTCCCGATCACTTGGCCCACGAGGTGATTGACAACAGCGTGGATGAAGCCATTGCTGGCCATGCCGACCGCATCGATGTAACCCTTCACGAGGATAATTCCCTGGAAGTCAGTGACAATGGCCGTGGCATGCCCGTGGACATCCACCCAGTGGAAAAAATATCCGGCGTGGAACTCATCATGACTCGACTCCATGCCGGGGCTAAATTTTCCAGTAAAGAGTATGATTTTTCAGGTGGTCTTCACGGGGTTGGCGTTTCCGTGGTCAATGCCCTTTCCACCTTTCTGGAAGTTAATATTCTCCGGGATGGTGCCCTGTACAGAATTACTTTTAAAGATGGCTTCAAGAGTGAAGATCTTGAAATAGTTAAGAAAACAAATACAAAAAAAACCGGCACCACCATTCGTTTTTACCCGGATATCTCCTATTTTGAGGTACCTAATTTTTCCAAAAAGAATTTAAAACATGCCCTTAAAGCCAAGGCTGTGCTCTGTCCCGGACTTTTGATCACCTTGGCGGATAAAAAAAGCGGCACAAAGGATGAATGGCAGTTTGAAAACGGATTGCTTGATTACCTGATAGAATCCTTTGACGGGTGTGAAACCCTGCTTGGAGAACCCTTCACCGGTGAAAAAAAGGCAGAGGATACAGCTGTTTCCTGGGCTGTGGATTGGAGTGAAGAACGACGGGATAATCTATGCGAAAGCTATGTCAACCTTATTCCCACCCGCCAAGGGGGTACCCATGTAAACGGATTCAGGTCTGGACTTCTGGAATCCATCAGAGAATTTTGTGGGTTCCATGATCTCTTGCCCAAGGGCATTCACATTGCTCCGGAGGATATCTGGCACAACATTGGGTTTATTTTATCTGTGAAGCTTTCCGATGCCCAGTTTTCAGGCCAGACCAAAGAGCGACTTTCCTCCCGTCACTGCAGCGGTTTTGTCAATTCCACCGTGAGGGATGCCTTCAGTCTTTGGCTCAATCAAAACACGGTGATCGGTGAAAAACTTGCGGCCGCGGCCCTGGAAAATGCCAGGACCCGCCTGAAAAAGGCAAAAACAGTCACCCGCAAGCGCGTCACAGCCGGCCCTGCCCTGCCCGGTAAATTATCCGACTGTACCTCCAATGATCCAGAAAAGTGTGAAATTTTTCTGGTGGAGGGAGATTCCGCCGGTGGTTCAGCCAAACAGGCCCGAGACCGAAGATTCCAGGCCATCATGCCCCTGCGGGGAAAAATTTTGAACACCTGGGAGACAGACCCCACCCAGATTCTGGCCTCCAAAGAAATCCATGATATTTCCGTGGCCATGGGAGTCGATCCAGACACGCCAGACATTTCCGGCCTTCGCTACCATAAGATCTGTATTCTGGCCGACGCAGACTCCGACGGCCTCCACATTGCCACCCTTCTATGCGCTCTTTTTTACCGGCATTTCGGCGAAGTTGTGCGTCAGGGCCATATTTTTGTTGCCATGCCTCCGTTGTTTCGCATTGATGTGGGCAAAGAGGTGTTTTACGCCCTGGATGAGGAAGAAAAGGAAGCTATTATTAAAAAGATTGAACGCCGCAAAAAACATGGAAAAATAAATGTTCAACGATTCAAGGGGCTGGGAGAAATGAATCCATTACAGCTCAGAGAAACCACCATTTCCCCTGATACCCGTCGTCTGGTTCAGCTCACTGTGGCAAAGGATGATATCGGCGGCATACCTTTTCCTGATAATCAGAATAAAAGGATATCCCCAAGGTCGGAAAGCGAAATGATTATGGAAACAGGTACCCGTGATAAAACAGAATTTCAAGCCAGGAGTGTTTTTGAAATAATGGATCTGCTCCTTGGTAAAAAAAGAGCATCTGATCGTCGTCGCTGGATTGAAGAAAATGGCAACCTCATGGAGGTGGAATGATGACAAGTCCTTCTCCCATGATGCTTGATGATTTTGAAAAAATGCCCTTTGAGACGTTTGCTGAAAAAGCATATCTCAACTATGCCATGTATGTCATCCTGGACCGCGCCCTGCCCCATATTGCCGACGGACTTAAACCCGTGCAGCGCAGAATTGTTTATGCAATGAGCCAGCTGGGGCTTTCCGCCACGGCCAAATACAAAAAATCCGCACGCACCGTGGGGGATGTGCTGGGTAAATTTCATCCCCATGGAGATTCCGCCTGTTACGAGGCAATGGTGCTGCTGGCTCAGCCCTTTTCCTGCCGATACCCGCTGCTGGACGGCCAGGGTAACTGGGGTGCTCCTGATGATCCCAAATCCTTTGCCGCCATGCGGTACACCGAATCCCGGCTTTCCCGGTACAGTGAACTGTTGCTGGCTGAACTCAATGCCGGGGCCACAGAGTGGCGGCCAAATTTTGATGGAACCCTGAAAGAACCGGCCCTTTTACCGTCCCGTCTTCCTAATTTGCTCTTAAACGGCACAACGGGCATTGCCGTGGGCATGGCAACGGATGTTCCCCCCCACAATTTAACTGAAATTGCCAATGCCTGCATATATCTTCTGGACCATCCCAGGGCGGATTTGGATGCCGTAATGACCCATATCTCCGGGCCGGATTACCCCACGGATGCAGAAATCATCACCCCTTGCCATGAAATCCGGGAAATGTACCTCACAGGCAACGGCCGCATCAAAATGAGGGCCACCTACTTTGAGGAACGGGGGGACATTGTTATAAACGCCCTGCCCTTTCACTCCTCCGGGGAAAAAATACTTGAACAGATCGCCGGTCAGATGGAGGCAAAGAAACTGCCCATGGTTGCGGATATCCGGGACGAATCCGACCATGAATCTCCTACACGTCTGGTGATTGTCCCTCGATCTTCCCGCACCAATATTGATACGCTCATGGCGCATCTGTTTGCCACCACGGATCTGGAACGCTCCTACCGGGTGAACATGAACATGATCGGTTTAAACGGCAAGCCCGAGGTAAAGCCTCTTATGACCTTCTTGCATGAATGGTTAGAGTTCAGGATGGATACCGTCACCAAACGATTGAAGCATCGCCTGGATCAGGTCCTGGACCGACTTCATATTCTGGAAGGACTTCTAACTGCCTTTTTAAACATTGATGAGGTCATTGAAATCATCCGCACCCAGGATGATCCCGAAACATCTCTGATTAATAGATTTAATCTGTCAACCCGCCAGGCCCAGGCCATTCTGGAAATCAAGCTGCGTCACCTTGCAAAGCTTGAAGAAATGAAAATTAAAGGCGAGCAGGCAGAACTCGAAACCGAACGAAAATTCCTTGAAAAAACACTGGGGTCAAAAAAACAGCTGGTTGCATTGCTTAAAAAAGAAATCCGCCAGGATATTAAAATCCACGGGGATGGCAGACGCTCCCCCCTGCGGGAACGAAAGGAAGCTGAGGCCTTTTCCGAAGAAGAAGTCATTGCCACAGAACCTGTGAGCATCATCCTTTCCACCAATGGATGGGTAAGGTCAGCCAAGGGCCATGATATTGATCCTGAAAAACTCAAATTCAAAACCGGCGATTCCCTGCTGGCCCATGCCCATACCTTGAGTAACCGCCCGGTGGTCTTCATTGATACCACTGGCCGCTGCTATTGTCTTGCCGCCCATACTCTGCCGTCGGCCCGGGGGATGGGTGAGCCCCTGACCGGACGGCTTTCCTTAAAACCCGATGCCGCCATCTCCACCATGGTAAATGGAAATGATGATGATCTTTATTTTCTATATTCCGACACCGGGTTCGGGTTTATCACGGATTTTACCAGCATGATCACCCGGAATAAAAACGGTAAGGTGCTCATCAATCTGACAGAGCATGCCCAATTGATGACACCCCAACGGATACACCATCCGGAAACAGACCTTATTGCGGTTATCACCACGGTGGGCCGGTTTCTTCTATTTCCAGTTCAGGAAATGCCAAAGCTGGAAAAAGGGAAAGGTAATAAAATTATCGGCATACCGAAAAATGAAGTCCAGATGTCCGGGGGAGAACGAATCATCCTGTTAAAAATAGTTCCCCATGGCTCCAGTCTGGTCATTCATGCGGGAAAACATTTTCTCCGATTAAAGCCGGGGAACCAGGAAAATTACATGGGTAAACGGGGGTTTCGTGGCAGAAAACTTCCCAGAGGTTTTCAAAATGTCAATGATGTGGAGGTTATTGCCCCTGAAATACCGGATATTGTTCAGGATGATCAATCCTGACCTGCTGGTGCAGCAAGATTGGGGAGGGGTTTATCCCTGCCACGGTTGACTCGCCAGCTGTGACGGGTGGCCCATGCCGTGAGAAAGCCCACAAGCCCAATGAATTAAAAAACTATGCCCCCCTGAAAAGGAGGTGATGTGGATATAAAAAAATATATTTCCGAATATTTCTTACTGAGCCTTATTCTGCTTCTCATCTGCGGACTTGTGGCTGTGTGTATTAATATTAATAAGGGAAAGGTCATTGATGACACAGATCTACTTTCCAGGATACTAAAACAAAAAAAAATTACTCTTATTACTGACAACAATTCCAATGCTTACCACCTCTACCGGGGTCAGCCCATGGGTTTTGAATACGAACTGGCCCGGGCCTTTGCAGATTTTCTGGATGTTGACCTGGATGTGGTGACACCGGGATGGAACAGCATGGAGCCCTTTCTTGAAACCGGGCAGGGAGATTTCATCGGGGCGGCTTTGACCATCACCGAGAGACGTGAAAAAACTTTGCTTTTTTCACAGCCTTACATGGCGGTTCAGCAGCAGATTGTCTATCACAAATCAAGCCGCGGCATTGATAGCCTTGAAAAGCTTGCCGGAAAAACCATCCATGTCCGCAGAAACACCTCCTACCACCATCGCCTTGAGGCGCTCAGGGAAAGCGGAATTGATATTGATATTGAGTTGTTGGACAATATCCCTTCTGAAGAAATTATTCAGATGGTGGCAGAAAAAAAAATAAAATACACCGTGGTGGACTCCAACATCGCCCAGATCAATCGCCGGTACTATCCTGACATTGTCATCGGCATTGCCATCCAGGATGTGGAATTCATTGGCTGGGCCGTAAATCCATCTGAAATACGACTGCTGGATCGCATCAATCATTTTTTTTACCACATTAATAAAACAGGATATTATAAAAAAATTTCCAACAAGTATTACGGGAACATTAATAATTTTGATTATTTTGATGTGAAAAAATTTCATCAGCGCCTGACCACCCGCTTTCCTAAATATCGAAAATACATTATCCAGGAAGCGTTCAAATATGGTTTTGACTGGCGGATCATCGCGGCCATGGTGTACCAGGAATCCCATTTTGATCCCTTTGCAAAAAGCTTCACCGGTGTGCGAGGACTCATGCAGGTCACGGAAAACACGGCCCGGGAAATGGGAATATCCAATCGGCTGGACCCAGTTTTAAGCCTCAGGGCCGGGGTTAAATACCTTCACACCCTTTACAAACGATTTGATGATATTGAAGATCCCAATGAAAAATTGCTCTTTGCCATCGGCAGTTACAATGTGGGATACGGCCATATTAAGGATGCCCAGAAACTGGCGGCGGCGGACAACCTGGATCCGCATAAATGGGCATCCCTTGAAAAAACCCTGCCCCTCTTAACCAAACGAAAATATTATCAGAAAACACGGCATGGCTATGCCAGGGGGAGAGAGCCGGTGAGGCATGTACGTCAGGTTCTAATGTATTATGACATTCTGAAAAAGAAACTTACATCCTCTCCCGTGCCATCCATGGGAGCCAATCTTCATTTTTAATAGAGGGATGTATTCCCATCCCAAGTGCATAACCATTTTCCCGGCATTATATCATACGACTAAACTTTCGATGTTCGCCTTTCGTGGTGGGGGCAGGCTTGCGTTGTTGACGTTTTTGTTGCAATTTGAGAAGACACTGCCTTTCGTACAAAAGTACAATAATACAAGCCTGACCCCGTTGGCGCATGAACTGTATAAAAACGCCAGCTTTGATATGAACTCCGAAAGTTGAAATACAATATTAAGCCTGAGATCCAGGTTGTGACCAAGTCCCTGATTCTCAAGCTTAAATTTTCAGTCTGTCAAACACAGCCCGGGCTGCGGATCGCGTCATGCCCGGCAGATCTGACAATTCTTCCATGCTTGCCTGCTTCATGGCAGAGACCCCTTTATAGGTCTTGAGCAGAAGGCTCTTTCGTTTTTTGCCGATGCCGGGGATGTCGTCAAGAATCGAACCTCCTGCCCTTTTTCCCCGGCGTTTACGCTGGAAGGTAACGGCCACTCGGTGGGCCTCATCCCGTAACTGCTGGAGCAGATAAAGGGCCTTCAATGCCTGACCGGTGTTCAATGGATTGGAACGATGGGGAATGTAGATTTTATCGTGTACCTCCCCTTTTTCCACATCTTTTTTGGCAAGACCGGCTACATGGATTTTATTGTCCAGGTCCAGATCCTTTAATACAGCCATGGCCATGGAAAGCTGTCCCTTGCCACCATCCACCACCAGGAGATCTGGCAGAGGCAGGGGCTCTTTTTTATCCGGGGCAAATCGTCGGCTGAGCACCTCGGTCATATAGGCATAATCATCATGCCCTGGCACCTGTTTAATGATGAATGTCCGATAGGCCGACTTGTCGGGCCTGCCATCGGTGAACACCACCATGGAGGACACCGGATCAGTGCCGGCAATATTGGAATTATCATAACATTCAATGCGCCGGGGAAGCTTGCCCATGCCCATGAGTTTCTGAAGCATGGCAAGAACGGCATCAGTTTCCGCCTGCTGGGACAGTGAGGTTTTTAATTCATTCTCAGCATTGAATCGGGCCATCTCCACGATTTGTTTTTTATCCCCCCGCTCCGGAATTAACAGATGCACCCGACGTCCTTTTTTTTCCGTGAACCGGGCTTCCATAATGGATCTATCCTCCACGTCATGGGAGATCAGAATCTGGGGAGGGATAAAGGTATGGTTGTCATAATACTGCATGACAAAGGCCCCCAAGATTTCGGAAATACCGTTCCAGGTCATATCAAAATGAAAATGCCGGGTCCCCGTTACATATCCCGATCGAACAAAAAGCACAGTCACAACTGCCCTGCCCTGGTCTCCATGGCAAGCAATGACATCCCGGTCCATCATGTCCGTGGCCACGGCAATTTGTCGCTCTAATGTTTTTTCAATTGCAAACAGGGTATCACGGAGTTGGGCCGCCCGTTCAAAGGCCTGGGCATCGGCGGCATGATGCATTTCTTTTTTCAATCGCACAATCAGCTCGGGGGCCCTGCCCTTTAAAAACAATTTTACATCATTGACCATCTCTGTATACACGGCATGGGGCACATCAAGGCAGCAGGGCCCGAGACATGCCTTGATCTGGTACTGCAGACAGGGCCGGGAACGATTGTTAAACTGTGTTTTCCTGCATTTTCTCAGCTTGAATATGCGGTTGACCTGTTTTAAGGTTTGCCGGACACTGTGGGAGGAAGAATACGGTCCAAAATAGCTGGCCTGATCATTTTTAATTTTTCTCACCACCTGGAGGGCCGGATAATTTTCCGTGGTATCCAGGCGCAGGCATGGATAATTTTTTCCATCCTTTAAAATCACATTGTATCTGGGCTTGTGTTTTTTTATGAGGGTGGATTCCAGGATCAGGGCTTCATGATCACCGCCCGTGACAATGATCTCAAAATCAACAATATTTTTAATGAGAATGGCGGTTTTAGGATCATGGCCTGTGGTCTTTACAAAATAGGCACCCAGCCGTTTTTTCAGATTTCCAGCCTTGCCCACGTAAATGATACGGTCCCTTGCATCCTTCATTAGATAAACCCCGGAAACCTCGGGTGTCATGGCGTATTTTTCCTGCAGGGTGCTGTTCATCAAAACCGGTTACAACTCCTTCAGGCGGGTGAGTTCTTTGATCTTGTCCCGGAGATCCGCCGCTTTTTCAAACCGCATCTCATCTGCGGCCTGTTTCATTTCCATTTCCAGCCCCATTATGATGTCAGACAGATTTTCCGACTCGGGATCATAGGTGTCCATGGCTTCCTGGACCCGGTTTTCCGGGGTTGTTATGGCTTTTTCCATGGTGTAATCAAACACGCGCAAATCTTTTTGAATGGTGGCAGGGGTAATATGGTGCCTTTCATTATACTCACGCTGGATTTTCCGCCGCCTATGGGTTTCTTCCATGGCTTTTTTCATGGAAGGGGTGATGCGATCGGCATACATGATCACCTTGCCGGCGGCATTTCGTGCAGCCCTGCCAAAGGTCTGGATTAAAGAACGATAGGATCTCAAAAAACCCTCTTTATCGGCATCCAGAATGGCCACAAGGGAAACCTCCGGGATATCCAAGCCTTCTCTGAGCAGGTTAATACCTATAAGGACATCAAACACTCCCTTCCTTAAATCCTGTATGATGTCAATGCGCTCCACAGTGCCAATATCAGAATGAAGATATTTAACCTTGATGCCAAAATCTGCAAAGTACTCGGCCAGATCTTCGGACATTCGTTTGGTCAGGGTAGTGACAAGCACTCGCTCATCGGCCTCCACACGCTTTATAATCTCTTCGTAGAGATCATCCACTTGGGTGGTGGCACTGCGCACCTCCAGAACAGGGTCTAAAAGTCCCGTGGGCCGGACAATCTGTTCTGTCACCCGGCCATCTGCTCTTTCCATTTCATAATCGGCCGGGGTGGCGGACACATACACCACATGGGGCGGCTTCTTTTTAAACTCTTCAAATTTAAGGGGACGGTTATCCAGGGCGGAAGGCAGGCGAAAGCCATGCCCCACAAGGGTTTCTTTGCGGGAGCGGTCGGCCTTGTACATGGCCCCCACCTGGGATACAGAGATGTGACTTTCATCAAAGAACAGAACAAAATCATCGGGGAAATAATCCAGTAGCGTGGGTGGCGGTTCCCCCGGGGATCGGCCGGTGAGATGTCGGGAATAATTTTCAATGCCGTTGCAATACCCAATCTCGTTCATCATTTCCAGATCGTACTGGGTTCTTTCCTCCAGTCGTTGAGCTTCTAACAGTCTGTTTTCCTTATAATAAAATTCCAATCTCTGTTTGAGTTCTTCGGTGATGGCCTTAACGGCCCGCTTCCGGGTCTGGCTTTTGGTGACATAATGGGATGCCGGATAAACGGCGGTTTTTTTGATGTGATGAAGCACCGTTCCCTTCAGGGGATCTATCTCGGCAATGCTTTCAATGTCATCGCCGAAAAAATCAATGCGCAGGGCTTTATCCTCTTCATAGGCCGGAAATACCTCTACCCGATCCCCCCGAACCCGGAAGGTGCCCCGGTGAAAATCCACATCGTTGCGGGTGTACTGGATATTGACCAGCTCGTTTAAAAGGACTTCCCGGGGTTTTTCCATATCCTGGGCAATCTCCACCCGCAGGGCCAGATAATCCTCGGGCGCACCTAGACCATAAATGCACGACACGCTGGCCACCACAATAACGTCCTTGCGGGCCAGAACCGACCGGGTGGCGGAGTGACGCATCTTGTCAATGAGTTCGTTGATGGAAGAATCTTTTTGGATATAGGTATCGCTTGAGGGAATGTAAGCTTCAGGCTGGTAATAGTCGTAATAACTGACAAAATATTCCACGGCATTTTCCGGAAACAGCAGTTTGAATTCATTGTAAAGCTGGGCCGCCAGGGTTTTGTTGGGGGCCATGATAAGACTCGGTTTTTCAACGCTTGCAATGATGTTGGCCATGGTAAATGTTTTACCTGAACCCGTGACTCCTAACAATACCTGGTGAGCTTTGCCTGCTTTTATCCCCCGGGAAAGGTATTCAATGGCCTGGGGCTGATCTCCGGTGGGTTGAAACGGTGATTTTATTTTAAAAAGACCCATTAATCTCCTAAGTAAGGTAAAAGTTTGAAAGGGGACTTGGCCACAGCAGGGGAGCGCACATTGCCAAGGCAGGCCCATGTTATGAGCAGGCCCATGAAAAGTATGAGTGTTCCCCGGAAGTATGATACCTACCACCTTATTATGCAGTGGTCAATCCGGTTATAATATGTTAAGAATTATTCTCTAAAATTCAAATTAAAATATATAAGGGAGCACCATGGAAGACGAAAATATCAAACATAATTTTATTAAAACCATCATCACCGAAGACCTTGAAAAGGGTAAAAACAATGGCGTTGTAATCACCCGGTTTCCACCGGAACCCAATGGGTTCCTGCACATGGGCCATTCCAAATCCATTTGTCTCAACTTTGGCATCGGCAAAGAATTCAATGGCCGGTGCAACCTTCGCTTTGATGACACCAATCCGGCCAAGGAAGACCAGAAATACATTGATGCCATTATTAAAGATGTGCATTGGCTGGGCTTTGACTGGGGGGACACCATCCATTACGCCTCGGATTATTTCCACGAACTTTATGATTTTGCCGTTGAACTGATCAAAAAGGATAAAGCCTACGTATGCGGGCTTACCGCCGAAGAAATGCGCGAATACAGAGGTACCCTCACCGAAGCGGGTAAAAATAGCCCGGATCGAAATCGCCCGGTTGAAGAAAATCTAAAGCTGTTTGAAGGCATGAAAAACGGAGATTTTGAAGAAGGAAAATATGTGCTCCGGGCAAAGATTGACATGGCATCTCCAAATATCAATCTCAGAGACCCGATCATCTACCGCATTAAAAAAATGGATCATCCAAGAACAGGAGGGGAATGGTGTATTTATCCCATGTACGACTTCACCCATGGACTTTCCGATGCCATTGAAGGGGTGACACATTCTCTTTGCACCCTGGAATTCCAGGATCATCGACCTCTCTATGACTGGATACTGGACGAAGTTTCAGCCCCCTGTCATCCCCAGCAGATTGAGTTTGCCCGCATGAACCTGAATTTTACCGTTTTGAGCAAACGAAAACTTCAAAAACTGGTGGAAAATCACCACGTGGATGGCTGGGATGATCCCCGGCTGCCCACCCTTGCCGGTATCCGGCGAAGGGGGTACACACCGGCATCCATACGCAATTTCTGCAATATCATCGGAGTGGGCAAAAAAGAGAACCGCATTGATGTGGGACTGCTGGAAGATTGTCTGAGAAATGATCTCAATGAAAATGCTCCCCGGGTCATGGGGGTATTAAAACCTCTGAAGGTCACCATTGAAAACTGGCCCGAAGGAAAGCTTGAGGCCCTGGATGCGGCAAATCACCCACAGAAACCGGAAATGGGAAAACGGGAGGTGCTTTTTTCCAAGGAAATCTACATTGAAAAGGATGATTTTATGGAAGATGCCCCCAAAAAGTTTTTTCGTCTGGCCCCGGGCCGGGAGGTGCGACTTCGGTATGCGTATTTCATTACCTGTAAAGAGGTGATCAAGGATGATTCCGGCCAGGTTGTGGAGCTGGTCTGCACCTATGACCCTGCCACCAGAGGCGGGGATTCTCCCGACGGTAGAAAGGTAAAAGGAACCCTGCACTGGGTTTCCAGGGAAGGATCTGTTCCGGCCCGGATCAATCTTTACGACCGGTTGTTTCTAAATGAGAATCCTGAAGCAGACACCGACGATTTCACCAGAAATATTAATCCTGACTCCCTGGTGGTTCTGGAGAACAGTCTGGTGGAAAAAAGCTTGGAGAACGCACTGCCGGAAAAGGCATATCAATTTGAAAGAATGGGCTATTTCTGCACGGATTCCAAAGAGTCATCGCCAGAAAATTTGGTTTTTAACCGTACTGTCACCCTGCGGGACACCTGGGCCAAGGTGAAACCCAAGGGAAATCGCCAGCCCAAAAAGAAGTAACCTTAATTCCATGATTCAGTGCGCCTGCGACGCACTGAATGCCGAGTTGAGAATGGTATGACCAATCCCGACTATCCTAACCTGGACAAGAGAAGCAAACATCGTTTCTGATCCTCTTGCCCAAATAACACGAAAATCAGAGATAAGAATCTAAATATGAAAATTCATTTTGTGTTCACGAGGGGTCACAAAGGTTCGGTAATTTTCCCACTCAGCGGTTTTAAGTGACATATATTGGCAATAAAGTGGATCTCCCAGGAAATTTTTAAGAAATGAACTGTTTTCTGCTTCCACCAAGGCTTCAAACATATTACGGGGCAGAAAATTTGTGTCCATGAGGTGAGAAGCGTTCTTCGTATTATACAGATTCCCAAGATCAGGATTCCCACAATCTATTTTCTCTCGAATGCCCTGAAGCCCCATCCCAATTAGGGTTGCAATTTGCAGATAGATATTACCAGAAGGATCCGGGGACCGAATTTCAATTCTGGTGTCTTTTCCGCCTTCAGCATAAGGGACCCTGATCATGGAGCTACGGTTTTTGAGCCCCCATCCTCGAACAATGGGGGCTTCCCTACCGATTAGATAGGCTTTATAAGAATTGAAAGTTGCTGCCATAATGATGGATGTCTCCCTGGCATACTTAATCATACCACCGATGAAAAATCGTGCTGTTTCACTAAGGTTGTCAGATCCATTAGGTTTGTAGAACAGGTGATTTCCATCAAGGTCCTGGGCGGATATGTGAATGTGAAGCGCATTCCGGTTGAAACCGTTAAAGGGTTTGGGCATAAATGTGGCGTGTAGATTCTGCTCATGGGCTACCCTCTTAGTTATATAGGAAAATAAAACTGTTCGATCCGCAGTTTTTAAGGGATCCAGGCAACAAAGATTAATCTCATGCTGAGAAGGGGTGACTTCATGGTGCATTTTTTCAAATTGGATCCCGCACCGCTTCAAAACCGCCACAATCTCCTTCTTGACAGATTCCCCTTTATCTCTTGGATCTGTGTGGAAGTATCCGGCATTATCGGTATGGATATCTTTGCTGAACTCATCGCCAGTCAACAGAAAAAATTCATGCTCGGGGGCTGTAAGAAAACGAAAGCCAAACTCGGCCTCAGCTTGTTTGACGACCCTCTCCAATAAACCCCTCGGATCCAATAGAGATCTTTCGCCATACTCTTCATTTATCCTGCCGATTAAAAAACCAAGATTTTCTTGGGCAAAGGGAACTTCTCTAAAGGTTTCTGGAAGGGGAATCAGGAGCTTATCACTATTATCAATGGTACCGTAACCCGGGACAGAACTTCCATCAAAACCGACCCCCTTTTTAAAAAAAGATTCAGTATTTCCCGCATGAACCTGAAGGGTAACGGAGCGACCGTTGAGGTCGGTTGTGAAAATTTGCAGCGTGTCAACATTATTAATTTTTTGTTCTAATTCTTTTAAATTCAAGTTTTTAGATATCCTCATTGTTTCACTTTTCCTAAAATCACCGAATTGAACTGAGATAACACTAAACAGACTTTGTCTGGATCACCTCACCTGTAATCATAATCGGGGATGCATCAATATCCTCAGCCGCCATCATCAAGACCACTCTGTTGAACGCACTTTCTATCATCAGCTGTTCCCAATCTTCCAGTTCTGAAAATTTAGAAGTAAATTGTTTCTGAAGCAACGGCGGTACTTTTTCTAAAATAGATTTTCCTTTTTCTGTGACCATGAGATTGATTCTGCGTTTATCTGTAGTGTTTTTATTTCGCTCCAGATACCCCTGATTTTCAAGACGTTTCGTGATATTAGTTACTGTAGCCTGACTGAGACTGACATTTTTGGATAACTGGGTAACTGACATCATCTCGTTTTCTACCACCGTCTGTAAAATAATCAATTGAGGGCCTGTTAAACCAAACTTTTTTTTTAATTGGGTCGAATGCTGGTCTATGGCCTGAATGATTTTCCTTAAGGCCACCAATAAATTCCGGCATCGTTGATCATTTAAATTCATCATTCTAATCCTATTTATTTTACGCTTAAACCTAAAACATCCATACAATATACTTATCTGCGTGCAGTTCTTTTACATTCTATTCTAAGTAATTTGGAGCTTGGTCACAACATGGGTCACATAAGGGTGGGGGCCGGCTTTTGTTATTGACACTTTTGTTGAAATCTGCATTGAAACACAGATAGTTGTCAAAGGCATAAAGCCTGATACAAAACTCAGGCTCTAATAATACAAGCCTGACTCCGTCAGCCCGCCAACTATGATGAGTAGCCCAAATTACGAACAAGACCTTAATTTAACACGACAAAATGTAGCACCGCAGGGATAATTTTATTATCCAACCTGTTTAGAGAGGATTCTAAAGCGTGTTTTTCCACCTTTCGAAGCTTGCTTTTTAGTGAAACAACCAAAGTGTCGCTGTAGTGGTAGTTATCTATGCAATATAGAAGTCACATCATTGATAGTATCGCTATAATTTCATTATGTTTTGTGCGTAAAAAATACTATACGTTGACAAAATGCATAGAACTCTATATGTTTTTTCTAAAAAAAGCTATATGAATTTTAAATTAATCCGAATATTTTTTTGAAATTTTGATTTTTATTACTTGGGTTATATATGGGTGCATTCAATCACTTGAGAAATAGAAATGAATCTATATAACTGACACGAACAGGCAACATTCTGGGATCAGGTTCCGCCCACAATGAAGAATGAAACTCTTATAATTACAGTCTGTTGGACGGAGTTTCGTATAAAATAACATCAATACGAATGACAGGAGATAATATGTGTGGCATTTGTGGTGAACTTTTTTTTAATAATCACCTTGCAAACGACCAATCTATAAAGATTATGAACAAAATCATGGCAGAACGAGGGCCTGATCATGAAGATATTTATCACGGAATATGGACTTCATTGGGTCATCGTCGTTTGAAAATTATAGATTTGAGTGACGAATCCAATCAGCCCTTCATTGATCCCAACTTAGGATTAACACTGGTTTTCAATGGCGCTATCTATAATTATAAAAAACTTCGGGCCGATTTGAAGCAATTGGGATACACGTTCTACTCTAAAGGCGACACCGAAGTGATACTCAAGGCATATCATGCATGGGGAGAAAATTGCGTAGAAAAATTCAACGGTATGTTTGCCTTTGTCATCTATGACCAAAAAAACAATTGTGTATTTATGGCCAGGGACCGTCTGGGCATCAAACCATTGTATTTTTACAGAACACAGAACAGTTTGATTTTTGCCTCTTCGCTGCCCGCAATCTTGAAAACCGGCAAAATCCAAAAAGAGATTTCAAAAGAAGCCCTTCATTATTACTTATCGTTTCATGCGGTTGTCCCTGCACCCTTTACGTTGATTGAAGGCATAAGAAAACTGCCGCCGGCAACGACCATGACCGTGAAAAAAGATGGAACAATAACCCAGCGAGCCTATTGGCGTTTGAATTTTGAACGTGACAGCGAAGAAGAACAATACACCTTTGATGACTGGAAGAGATATCTTTCCACTGCGCTGATGGCTGCGGTAAAAAGGCGCTTGGTAGCGGATGTTCCGGTGGGCGTTCTGCTGTCAGGTGGACTGGATTCAAGCCTTATCGTTGGTTTACTTGCCGAAGCAGGGCAAAAAGATTTAAAAACATTTTCCATCGGATTTGAAAGCGTGGGGGGCGAACAGGGCGACGAATTTATGTACTCAGATCTCATTGCCCGGCACTTTGCAACGGATCACCATAAGATCAGAGTGAATTCAGATCAGGTGCTGCCGTCAATGACAACTTGTGTACAAGCGATGAATGAGCCCATGGTCTCCCATGACTGTATTGGTTTTTATCTGTTGAGTAAAGAGGTGGCCAAACATGTCAAGGTGGTTCAAAGCGGCCAGGGGGCTGACGAAGTTTTTGGCGGTTATCACTGGTATCCGCCGATGATGGAAAGCAAGGATGCCCTTCAGGATTACCGTAATGTTTTTTGTGACAGAACCAATGATGAACTCCAGAAAATTATCCATGAGAAATATCAGGGAGAAGATTTTACATCCGAGTATATTAAAAAACAGTTCGCTTTGCCTGGTGCGGAAACCCCGGTTGAAAAAGCATTAAGAATTGATTCAACAATTATGCTGGTGGATGACCCTGTGAAAAGAGTGGACAACATGACCATGGCTTGGGGCCTTGAAGCAAGGGTTCCGTTTCTTGATCATGAACTGGTTGAATTGGCAGCCAAAATTCCATCTGAATATAAAGTTGGAAAAGGCGGGAAATACATACTTAAAGAGGCGGCAAGAGACATCGTTCCCAATGAGGTAATCGACAGGCCCAAAGGATACTTTCCTGTGCCTGCATTAAAATACATACAAGGTAAATATCTTGATTTTGTGACAAGCATTCTCAAGAGTGATGCCTGCAAATCCAGAAAAATCATCCGGAATGAATATATTAATGTACTGCTTGATTCTCCCGAAGCGCATATTACGCCCCTCAGAGGTTCAAAATTATGGCAGGTGGCTCTGTTGGAACTCTGGATGCAGCAAAATGGCATATAAGGAGTATTTCAATGGAAAGAGCAAAGCACAGAATTGAGAAAAATCATGGTCAATCATTAAGGAATTGGGAAAAAATTGAAACCCCCACCACAAAGAAAATGACTTCAAATTCATTTTCTGAAATGGGATGGGGTAGACTGGTGTTTGCCCATACATTTGATTCCAATGATCAAATAGTAGAAGCAATGTGTTCCCATGGGTATGAGAACAGGGATATTGCGATTTATGTGATTGACCCCCATGTTATTATCTCCATGGCACCGGACAAATTATTCTTGGATCCTTCGCACACCTATCGGTTATGGAATTATGATTATCGATATGACAATCAAAAAAAAAGCAATGCTTTTTCAATAAATCGGCTTTCAAGAGAAGAAGAAGCACAACAGGTTAATGCTATTTATGCAAAATGTCATATGAAAGGGGCAGATCCCAGTTTTCTTTTAGAAAAACATGCAAACAAACTTAGAACCTATTTCATTGCAAAGAGAAGAAATGACGATCAGGTAATCGGAATTGTTACTGGCATAGATCATACAAAGGCGTTTAACGATCCTGAAAACGGATCAAGCTTATGGTCTCTTGCGGTTGATCCCCAGGCGGGTATTCCCGGTGTCGGCATCGGTCTTGTAAGGCAACTGGTGGCGCATTATTTTACTAAAGGGCGCGCCTTCATGGATGTCAGTGTCATGCATAATAATTCATATGCCATAAACCTGTATGAAAAATTGGGATTTCAGCGAATCCCGGTGTTTTGCATTAAAAGAAAAAATTCCATCAATCAACAATTGTATGTACCCCTTGATGAACCTGTAGAACGTTTGAATCCTTATGCAAGGATCATCGTGGACGAGGCCCGAAAAAGGGGTATTCTGATAGATATCCTTGAAACGGAATACGGGTTATTCAAACTGAGCCATGGAAGTCGGTCCATCACCTGCAGAGAATCACTTTCTGAAATGACATCAGCCGTTGCCATGACAAAATGTGATGATAAGCGCTTGACACAAAAGCTGGTTCAGAAAGCTGGTATTAAAACGCCAAGGCAAATTATGCATATCGATGGGAAAACTGATATTGATTTTATGAATACAGTGGGCCGGGTTGTGGTTAAACCGGCCAGGGGTGAACAGGGTGCAGGCATCAGTGTGGATATTTCCACCCCCGAAGAGCTTGATAATGCCATAAAAAAAGCTGAGCAGATTGGGTCGGATATCCTGTTAGAGGAGTACATTAAGGGGCAGGATTTAAGAATTATTGTCATAGACCATAAAGTTGTTGCTGCCGCTGTCAGAAAACCGCCCACCATCATTGGTACGGGCAGTCATATCATTTCAGACCTGATTGAAAAACACAACCGCAGGCGAATGGCAGTAACCAGTGGCGAGAGCAAAATTCCAGATGATCCGGAAACGTTAAGGTGCTTGAAAAAACAGGGATATGATTACAATTCAATCCTGGGAAAAAACAAGGTGGCCGTTGTAAGAAAGACCGCCAATCTTCATACGGGCGGAACAATACATGATGTCACTGATGAGCTGTCCAATGTACTCAAAAAAGCCGCGATAACAGTTAGTCAAACACTTGATATCCCCGTAACCGGGCTGGATTTTATTGTTCCCGATGTCAAAGGAAATGACTATTTCTTTATCGAGGCAAATGAGCGTCCAGGTCTTGCGAATCATGAACCGCAACCCACCGCAGAGCGGTTTATTGACCTACTTTTTCCCGAAACCATAGAGAAAATATTTTTATGAAAATTGATGAATCTTATTTGAGAGACCAGTTACTGTCTTTACTTCAAATTCCCAGTCCGTCAGGATATACTGATCAGATTGTTCACCATGTATGCAATGAACTTGAAAAAATCGAAATACCCTACAATGTTACCCGACGAGGAGCTATAAGAGCGACTATTCCCGGCAAATTAGATAGGCTTGATCGAGCAGTATGCGTTCATCTGGATACTTTAGGGGCCATGGTGAGCCGATTAAAATCCAACGGAAGGATTGCCGTCAGGCCCATTGGAACATGGTCAAGCCGTTTTGCAGAAGGGGCCAGAGTTACTATTTTCACTAAAAAGGAAAAGTACCGTGGCACGATCCTTCCTTTAAAAGCATCAGGACATGTCTTCAACCATGACATTGATACACAACCAGTAGCATGGGATCAGACAGAAGTAAGGATTGATGCCCGATGCTTTGACAAGCGTGATTTAGAAAAGAGTGGGTTTGAACCGGGAAATTTCATAGCCGTGGATCCCTGCCCTGAAATTGACATGTATGGATATATCAATTCCCGGCATCTTGATAATAAAGCCGGTGCTGCCATACTTTTGTCTGTTGCTAAAACAATCATGCAGTACAAGATCACCTTGCCGGTTGACTGCCATTTGCTTTTTACGATCAATGAAGAAATTGGAGTTGGGGCAACTGAAGTGCTATACAACGATATCACTGAAATGGTTGTCATTGACAGTGCCATGATTGCCCCCAAACAAAACACCGATGAACATTCTACAACCCTTGTAATGATGGATCAGTCAGGGCCCTTTGATTACCATTTGAATAACAAACTGGCAAGACTATGCGCTGAAAATGATATAGCGTTAAAAAAAGACTTGTTTGAATTTTATCGTTCAGATGCTGCCTCCGCCATTGAGGCAGGAAGCGATATCAGAACCGCTCTGGTTGGGTTTGGGGTTGACGGATCTCATGGTTATGAGCGTTCTCATTTAGACACCATAAAAAACACAGAAAAATTAATTTTAAAATATATTCAAAGTGAGCCGACGTTTGAACGGGATAAAAATGAGATTGGCTCAATCAATGGTTTTCCACATCAGCCGTCCAGAGATCCTATCAATATTAAAACATAGCAAGTCACATCAGATTCTCCCAAAAGTGCTATACAGACTTTTGGGAGAAAACATTACAAGTGGGGAATCCTCTCAAAAGCTGTAAAGCTATTTTGAAGAATGCCCGATTATTTATGAAAATTTCCAGGTCGTACCGCTAGCTCCATCTTCAAGAATGATATGCATCTCATCCAGTTGGGCACGAATCTCATCGGCCCTGGCAAAATTTTTGTCCTTGCGGGCCTGGGTTCGTTCCATCACCAGCTGATCAATCACGGCTGGATCAATATCCCCACCGGCAAGTCCGGCATCTTTCTTTCCTTTAAAATAGGCCGTAGGTGTCTGGGAAAGAATGCCAAGTATTTCCCCCATTTTTTTCAGATCTGCACAGACCAAGGACAATTGTGTGAGCACCTCTGGGGAAATACCCTCCCCTGCCCCGTCCAGCAAACGATTGCCTTTCTTCACAGTATCAAAAATGGTGGCCATACCCCGGGCGGAATTAAAATCATCATCCATGGCCTGGGCAAAGAGTTGCCAGTCTTCCCCGGCGTCCGCAGATGTGGAATAATCCACGCCTGCCTTTTCTGCACGATCCAGAAATGTATAAATTTTATCCAGGCTGGTAATAACCTCATCCATGGAATTTTCATTGTAATCTATGGGGCTTCTGTAATGCTTGGACAACAAAAAAAGACGGATTACTTCAGGATGATAGGTTTCCAGCACATCCTTGATCATAGTGAAATTACCAAGGGATTTGGACATTTTCTCGTTATTTATATCCACAAACCCGTTGTGCACCCAGTATTTCACAAATTGTTTGCCAAACAGAGCTTCTGACTGGGCAATTTCATTTTCATGGTGGGGAAAAATAAGGTCCTTGCCACCGCCATGGATATCAAAACTCTGACCAAGGTAACGGTTGCTCATGGCGGAACATTCAATATGCCAACCGGGTCGTCCCGGTCCCCATGGACTGTCCCAGGAGGGCTCTCCGGGTTTAGCCGGTTTCCACAGGGTGAAATCCATCGGGTTGCGTTTATTGGAATCCACTGCAATGCGTGCCCCGGCAATCATGTCATCGGGGTTACGGCCGGACAATTTGCCATATCCATCAAAGGAAGAGAGAGAGAAGAACACATCACTTCCCTCCACATAATAGGCCTTGCCGTGTTCTATGAGTTGTTCGATAAAGGCAATGATGTCATCAATGTGCTCGGTGGCCTTGGGTTCGATGGTGGGACGCAGCACATTGAGAGCATCCATTTCATTGTGAAATTCCTTGATATATTTTTCAGATATCTCAGCGGAGGTCATGCCCCGCTCATTGGCCCGTTTGATAATTTTGTCATCCACATCGGTGAAGTTGCGGACATAGGTGACATCATAGCCCGTGGCCTTAAGCCACCGGAAGATCACATCAAATATCACAACGGATCGGGCATGGCCGATATGGCTGGTGTCATACACCGTGGGACCGCACACGTACATGCCCACTTTGCCAGGTTCCAGGGGAACAAAGTCTTCTTTTTTTCCGTTCAGTGTATTGTAGATTCTTAAGCTCATAATATATGTTCCTTGACCCGTTTCATGGTTTGAATAGGAGTAATTACCCTTTCGGGATTGCGCACAACATCTGTCCGTCAATAATGACGGTCGGTCGATATTGTGACCACGCACACGATATCAGAAAAGTGTATCCATTCAGAGGCCATTGGTCAAGATCAATGTTAGACCTGGTTCTAAATTTGCGTATTCCCGATAATTGGAATTCATAAGCCATCAAGGCATAGGGTGTGAGCTTTATCCCCCCCATCTGCCAAAGAGAGCGACATCAATTAAGACGGGGAGTCGATGATATCGGGTCTGAATTTGCAATAGTCGTCATACGCTGCAACAGCACCACGGCATGGGCACCAATACCTTCGCCCCTGCCTTCAAAGCCAAGGCCCTCGGTGGTGGTGGCCTTTATATTGACGACATCCACAATAATGCCAGCCGCCGCCGCAAGGTTTTGCGCCATTTCCTTTTTGTGGGGTGACATCCTGGGGGCTTCGGCAAAAATGGTGACGTCCATATTTCCCACTTCCCATCCTTTTTTTTTGAGTAAATCCCGGCAGTGTTCCATTAAGAGAATACTGGAAATCCCCTTGAACCGGGGATCAGTATCGGGAAAATGCTCTCCGATATCCCCCATGCCGGCAGCGCCCAGCATGGCATCACACACGGCATGAACCAGCACATCTGCATCGGAATGGCCTTTAAGACCCTTTTCATGGGGAATGGTGACCCCCCCCATGATCAATTTTCGTCCGGAAACCAGCCGGTGAACATCATATCCGGAACCTATTCTAAAACTCACTTAAATCTCCCAGGGTGTTGTATGTTGGGTAAATACTTGATTATCATGCTTCACGCTTTAATTCTGGACATTCCCGGTATCAGTGTCTTGGTACTGTTGACCCCGTTGAGCTGGCGCATTTTATCATGGACAAATCGGGAAATAACTTCGGCATCGGAACTGAGCAGATCCCGGGACAGCACAATTTTAATCAGAAGATCGGCATCCCCATGCACAGAATGAATTTCCACCACCTCTGCCAGGGCATACAACCGATCCATGATTTTGAGTTCCTGTTTTCCCTTGACGTTCATAAGAACAAAGGCGGTTATGCCCTGTTTCATTTCCGGATATTCGAACTCTTTGAGTTCAGCCATTTTTAATCGAAATTCCTCCATATTTTTAGGGATCATACGTCTTAGACCAATCCCATAGGTTACTTTCCTTTTATTTTCCCAGTACCCCGAAGAAATATAGGCATAAAGATCTGCCAGAGTGCGATGGGGAAACCGTTCCAGCAGCCCTCCCCGTTTAATGATGGCACAAAAAGGCATATAGATGGTTTTATACCAGTCCCGGGCTGCACTGAAAAAGCTGACCTCCCTCCGGGCACCGCCCTGGAGATATTGATAATGCTGCTGGATCTGCCGAATAAGATGGGCATACTGTCCCGGTTCCGTAAGTTTAATCATCCGACGCAAACCGGTCTCATCGGAAAATGCCATCCTTTCTTTGTAAAGAAGATTCTCCAGGGTCTCAATGGAAGGAATGAATTCCAGAATGGTGGCCAGAATTTCATCGTGATTTAGCTGCTTTGCCGCCGCAACCCGGTGATTGCCATCCACCACATAGTATTCATCCTTGATCTGATACAATTTTATGGGTGGCAAAACGGTGCCGGTGCGCATGGCCTCCAGCACGCTTAGAAACCGTTCGGATTTTTTATTAGATCTGAACCGAAACTGATCATCAAAATCCTGATAACGCCCCACACTTCCGATGATCTGGGCCACTTTGACCGTTTGCACCCCCCGGTCTTTTGTGTCAAAGGCCCCCTCTTTAAGTTGCATATTTTTAAAAAGGTCCGCATCCTGAGGCCGTTGCAGAGGTTCACTTCTGCCCGAGAACTTACGAAAGAACCCCAGGAGCATCGATGTGAATGATGTTGTAACCATAGGTATTGATCACCTTTGTTGTGTTAACCCGGGTTATACGTTCCTCTGGAGAATCAAAATCCCGATGGATATGGCCATGGATAAAATAGGCAGGTCGATATTTATCAATAAAGGTTCCAAAACACCTGAATCCCCTGTGGCAGGGATCTTCGGCATCATGAATAAAACGGGGGGATGCATGGGTAATGACAATGTCCACCCCCCTTCCCCACCACAGGGGAAACTTTAGTGTGCGGATATATTTTTTCATTTCCTTTTCCGTGTATTGATTGGAGCCGCCGTTGTACCAGCGGGAGCCGCCCAGACCAACAATTTTAAGTCCCTGGTGTTTTACTATGCGCCTGTGGATATCCGTACACCCCTGGGGCGGCTTCTCATTATATCTAATATCGTGATTGCCCCGTACATAAAAAAGCGGCCCGCCAAAGGAATGACACAAAAAAGTCAGGTATTCCGGGGGAAGGTCGCCACAGGCCATCACAAGGTCAATGTCTGGAAAGGCTTTTTTATCAAACCGTTTATAAAGGTCCGGGACAACCACATCCGACACTGTCAATATTTTCATTGGCTAATAATTCTTCCTTTTAGTTTTTAGGGACTTGGGCACAGCATGGGCCATTGCCATTCATCTTACAGATCTGGCAATTTCCTCGGCTTCACTGATACAGAACATCAGGTTCCGGGGTAATTTAGCATCACCGATAACATGAAAAACAGCTGAGCTTTTACCTTCCAAGTTCTTGATTTCTCGTACGGGGACCTGTTTTTCAGAAATCACCACCATATCACACCCATCAAGGGATAGGGTTTCCCCCAGGGTTTTAAAAGAGACACCACCCCGGGTAAAACCCTTGATGGATACTTTCTTGTACAGGGTAACCTTTTTTTGTTTAATGCTTTCCCTGAGATAATATCGATCATTGGCGGACATTTCTTCGGCAAACCGGTTTTTACGGTTCAGCACATGGACCTCACAGCCCTGCTCACCCAGAAAATCAGCTGTTATCAAACCAGTCATGCCGCCGCCCAGCACAATGACCTTTTTACCCGGAGATTCCTCACCGGAAAGAATATCGACATTTGTGACAAGGCGCATGTCTGTCTGGAAAAGCCCCTTTATCACCGGCATGTCCGGCATGGAGCCAGTGGCCAGAATTACATGATCGGGCTGAAATTTATTTAAAACATCTTCATCCAGAACAGTACCATGATGAACTTTTACCCCTAGGCGTACAAGCTCGTTCCTGAAAAAATTGAGAATATCATTGATCTCTCCCCGGCCAGGAGCTCGGGCCGCAAGGGATAATAGTCCCCCGGTATCCGGTGATTTTTCCACCACCGTTACCCGGTGTCCCTTCAGGGTAAAAAGGCGTGCGGCAGCCATGCCGGAGGGGCCAGCCCCCACCACCAGAATCTTTCTGGGATACATTGAAGGCTTTTCTTTTTTTACCTGGACTTCACGTCCCACATCGGGGTTGACCACGCAGGAACCGGGTTCCCCGGCAAGTACGGCATGTATGCAGCCAAGGCAACAGCCCAAACAGGGTCTGATGGCGGAAAAATTATCAGCAAGGGCCTTGGCAGGCATGTGGGGATCTGCAAGAAGTGCCCGGCCCATGGCCACCATATCGGCATCCCCGTTTCTCACTATCTCGTCGGCAAGTTTTGGGTCTTTAATTCTACCAACGGTGATCACGGGCACCGTGGCCACAGCTTTTACGGCCCTTGCCAGGTGTACAAAACACCCATGGGGAGAATACATGGAGGGGATGGTCAGTTCCGTGGAGCCATAAACCCCCGCAGAAACATGGATATATGCAGCCCCGGCCTTTTCCATAAAAGGTACCAAACGCAAAGTGTCTTCAAGGGTCCAGCCGTTTTCTATGTAATCACTGCCGTTGATGCGGATACCCACGGGAAAGTCCGGTCCGGTTTTTTCCCGGATATCTGCCATGACTTCAAAGAAAAACCGCGTACGGTTTTCAAAGCTGCCGCCATACTCATCGGTGCGAACATTGGCATTGGGGGACATAAACTGGTTAATGAGATAGCCATGGGCGGCATGGATTTCCACAAAGTCAAAACCTGCATCTTTGCAGCGCCTTGTGGCATCACCAAAACAACCCACAATTTCTTTTATTTCCGGTATTTCAAGGGCTCGCACCTCTCCTTTAACTACGGCAGGGGCCGGAATGGCAGAGGGTGCAACCTTCTGGGGAAGATAGCATTGACGTCCCCCGTGCATGAGCTGGACCCCAAACCGGGTACCATATCCATTGACTTTTTCCACCATCTGCTTCAGGGCTGGGATGCATCCGTCTTCATAGATCAGGGGAAGATCCGGTTGCTCTTGTCCACCGGGGTGCACACCGCCCCCACCCACCATCATCATTCCCACGCCTCCCTTGGCCCTTTCCACAAAATATTGTGTCAGTTGATCGGTGACGTAGCAATTGTCGTCCACCCCGAAATTAATACTCATGGATGGCATAAGAATGCGGTTTTTCACCGTCATGGAACCGATTTTAATGGGAGAAAACAGATGGTTCAGATGGGGCATGGGGATATCCTCCTGCATAAAAATAAAAAATTATCAGACAGTATGGCAGCCGGACATACGCTGTAGGATGTTTTTTTATTGCAATTATCCATGGGGGATTGAAACAAGCACCCTCTGAAGAGCAATGAAATGTAAACCCGACTGTTCTATTTGCTTCGGGAAGAAGCGTGATCAATGCATTTCGCCTTCCAAGGTAAATCCAGATATGGCAAGCTTTTTACCGCAATACTGGGCTTGAAAGGGATACACACGGAACTCAATAACACCATCAATGGCCGTGTATCCCACCTGGGGAAATTTGAAGGACAGCTCAATATCCTTCACTTTCCAGGAATCATAGTATTCTGAAACGAAAATTTCATCGCCACTATTAAATCCCCCGACACTTGAGAATACAGCATATTGATGTCCCCCATGATTATCCAGGCGACGAATGGTTAAACTAGCAGAGGCACCAGCAAGATCAATGAGCCATCCAGAGGCTGGCTCCACGGAAACAGCGACATACTGTTGTTTTGCAAGGGCAGTATCAATAGAACTTAATGGTTTTTCATTGCAGATGGAAAAGGCAAGGACATCATCATTGTCAATGGGCGTTACACCAGTTCCCAGGGACCAACCATGATACAAGACATTTGAATGACACACATATGTGAGGCCCCATGGAATGTTCAATGCCGGGCTCTCACCTGTAAAGTTTGACTGTACCAGGGTATAGCTAGCTTCCACAGGACTCTCTGGTTCTAAAGGAGATGGATCTTCATCAATCCAGGTATCAAGAACTTTAAATTTAAAAGCATCATCAAATGACTGAAACAGGTGCTCAAAAGCTCCCCAACTGCCCCATTTATTATAACTCCCAATATAGGAAAAACTATTAAAATGGCTTACCCCATGCTGCTGAAGCAGGGTGAGATATTCCCTATAAAGACTCCCCATTTCCGGAGAACGATTGGCTGCAATTAATTTTTCTGTGAGGGTGTCATTGTTTTCATTGCCCAAAGTTCCTGCAAGATGCTGTCCCCCCTCGTAGCAGATCAAATCCAGGTCATATTCATCAGCAAGGTATTTCTGGGCATGAATTTCTTCCGGCAGAGTCGATTGTATGGACTGATGTGCCAGATCTAATATGTCTGCGACGCTTATGGAATCTACTTGCTGATTATCCACGATATCATTGGCCACATGGCCTCCAAAATAAGGGGCAATTGCCAGCGCATCGGGAAATATTCCGCCTGGATTTAAAAACCTGTCGTTAAAAACCCCAAGGCGCATCTCCGATATTCCTGAATTCACCGACTGAGAGGCAAGAACCTTTACAACCCTTGAATCCATTTCGGTTCCAAAAACGTTTTTAAAAATGGCCCATATTTCAGCAGATCGCAACGCTGCATACATCTGACCTGCCTTCCATCGGTCATTGTTCAGTTCCAATGCCTGCCCTCTGTCCTGTACCCAGACTGTCTGGGGAAATGAGGAGTTGGAATTCCAGGTCTCATTGGAATATTCCACATAAATCTTAAGAGTTGGGTTCACCGTTTTTTTCAACATTTGAGCGCACTGGACCACATAATTATCATCGGCCTTATGGGGGATGCATATCCACATATTCTTTGTCAGATCATTGGCAAGCGAGACCATATATTCCAAGGCCACACCTTTGTCACCGGCTTGGGTGTACGTATCGGGTTTTGTGCGATCTTCCCATGTGACCACTGGTGACCCATTGGTTCTGCCCCAATCCATGAACCTAAGTACTGAAAAATTACTCAATCTTGATTTATAAGTCGGATGAAAGATATTGGATGGGTTGTTTTCATAACCAGGTGTAAGGATTCTAATGTTTTTTAAATAATCGCTTCTGTCTGTGGATAAAATTTCCAGCCAGATGGTTCCTGTATTTTTGGTGCCCAACGCAACATCAAAAACAATTTTTTTAATCCCATCTGTATCTGAATTAATGGTCTTTAGAGCACCCCCGGATCCCCTGATGGTGAAAGTCCCTTTGCCCTCAAAGGTCAGCGTATATGCTCCGCTTTCAACAACGGTCACCAGTGTATGAACTGTCTGAGGAATCGTTGATCCCGAGGATAAAAAAGGCACTTGAACCGGCCACCCGTTAATATCTTTGGGAATATCATTAGAAAGTTTTGTATTCCATGAACCGGAGTCATCGATATTTTGTGTACTCCAAGTTCTTGCCTTTTTAAAAACATCCAAAAACACATGATCTGTTGACCAGTCTGAAACAGAATTGAGATTCATTCCAATATCCATGGAAAATGAAGAAAAGGGAAGCAAGAACAAAGCTGATACGATAAGCATTAAAATTAAAACAACTTTTTTCATAATTTTTCCCCCATTGTTTCAGTGCAAACCTCATTATAAGCGAACACCTGTAACTTTCCCCAATTCCCTAAAAAATCAAGCCCTTAAAATTTACTGATCAGTTATAAATTCTTGCAAGTTGATGGTCCGGATTTTTAAATTATTGTACATGGGTTCATGTCAAATGTAAATCTGTTAACTCAAGTTTAGGACGTCAGTGTTGATGATCGGGTTTGGAGTAGAGTTTGTTTTCTGATCAAAAGCAGGATTTAAAAATATCAAATTCGTGCTTTGATATGCCTGCAACCCCGGCAGGACGATGGATTTCATCGTGACAATCAGATCCCCCTGTGGCCACAAGATTGTATTGTTCTGCCCATCCCTGCAGCATTTTCTGCTGATTCAAGGTATGACCCGGATAATTTATTTCAAGGCCATGAAGCCCCATATCCAAAAACCGGGGAAGCAGTCTCTCCACGATTTCCACCGGAGGAAGCACCTCACTGTAATGCCCCTCACCGGGAAAAGAACCCGCTGCCGGATGGGCAAGCACCGTTATCACCGGGAATGCCGATGTAAAGGCTCCCACAGTTGAGATATCAATCCCCGACGGTACATAGGCCGGGCTCCTATTTCCGATGATGTGATTGACCTGTTGGGGATCTGTAATTGCATGCTTTTCATTCAGCGCTTTGGCAAAATGGCGCCGGGAAACCGAAGGGGCATAGGAGGCAATTTCATCATGGGTCATGGGTCTTGACAACAGGGGAGCTTTACTTCCCGGCCCGAAACAACGGTTTATCTCTGCCACCCGGGTTCGGATCAGAGCCTCTCCCCGCCCCTTTCCAAGGGTTGCATTCAGAGCAGTTACAAATGCATGATCCCGAATCAGATCAGGTTTAAAGTAACACAAAAGATGCAGGGTACCGGTGAAAAACGATTCCTTAAAACGCACAGACACCTCCACACCGGGTACAACTTCCACCCCGAGAGCATGTCCCGATTCCAGGGCTGTTTCAAGCCCTCCCACGGTATCATGATCCGTTACGCCCACCACAGAAACCCCCAGATCTTTCATGGTAGTTATAAGGGCATCCGGGGTATAGTCACCATCGGAAGCCGTGGTATGGTTGTGTAAATCTGCATAAAACATGATAAATAATTCTCCGTTGGATTTTATATTCTATGAATCATCCGGTAAATCAAAATCAGGGTAAAATTGTCTGGCACAGTCCGGGCAGATACCATGGCTGAACCGCGCTTCGGAATGTTTTTGTATATATGCCTCAAACTGATTCCAGCACCCCGCATCATCACGGATTTTTTTGCAATGGGAACAAATGGGAATGATGTCATGAAGCATTTTTATTTCATCCAGGGCCTGCTGCAATGCAGCGGTTCTTCGAGTCACTTCCTGCTCAAGTTTTTCCTGATAGTGATCCTTTGTGAGCATGGCCTCGTAGGTCCGCAAGCCAACGGTTATGACTGTGATCAGTTTTTCTGAGGTCAATTCTGTTTTACTTTTATAATCGTCAATTTCATATTGATTGATCACGTCCCTTTCCGGTGCAACCCCCGGCTGACCAATTCTAAGTACAATGCGGATCGTATGATTTTTTAAATCATTGCGGATATATCTCACCAGATTAAGCCCGGCAAGATCCTCTTCCATCACCACATCCAAAAGTATCAGGGCGGTATCGGGATGCTTTATCAGGAAAAGTGCCAGATTAAGATAATTTTCCATATACTGGGGAAAGGCAAGATCGTCGACTTCAATGACACCAAGGGGCGCATCATTGCAGTAAATTTTAAAGACAAATCCGGTGCCTGATTCGGTAAACGCATGGCGGCCGGACAAGGCCACCAATCGCTGTTCAACTTCACACGGTGCTTCCAGCTTAAACGGTGCATATACGGTATGTTGATGCCCCCCCTGGCCGTAACACAAAAAAACGATATGTTGGGGGGAAAACAGAAATCCCCCCCCGGTCCGGCGGCGGCAATGGCTTTTTTCACTGCATCTTCTGCCTGGTCCGGGGTCCAGTTACACATCTCAATGCCGTTTAGATTGCCCAATACCGTTAACTTCCTCCGACATGCCGCCTTGACCTGGGCAAGATCTTCCAGGGAGCTTGTGCCCATGATGGCCGTTCCGGTTGCAGCAAGATCATCCACAATACCAAGCCCCCGCCCCGATGCCAGGTGGGTGGCAGTGGGGCCGTTTATCTGGGAAATGGTCTGCTTTGCCACCTTGAATCCAGTTTTTAAATAAAGTTCCCGGGATAAGAAATATCCTTAAAAGCTGATACTGTCCCTTCCATACCCCTCTATGGCAACATGGCAATTGGATTTTTCAAAACATTCAAAAAATTGTCTTGAAGCATTAAGACTGGAGATGGAAATTTGCATGGTAACCCCTTTGCCCTGGTTTCCGGTCTGTTCAATTTGATGAATTGTCACTTCATCTGGTGCCGGGGCAATGAGTTTAAGACATTCCCCCACATTTTTCCCTTTAATAAATAATTTAAACTGGAGAGGGTCTTTCCACAAACCACTCATATCCCAGTAAACATCCAAAATTTTTTCAGCGGAATAACTGCTGCTTGCCATGTATTCTCGACAATGATCCCGGTGAAATGAAACGCCCCTTTTACTCAAGGTGGCAACTGTGCCGGGAAGACCGGGAAGAGGTTTACAGCACATGGAAAATTTATGAACCCCGGGTTCCACCTCGGCCACATTGATGAAATTGCGGGAGCCAAGACTTTCAGTTGCCTTTCGTCCGGTCTGGGAAAGAATGGAGGCCATTTCCCACAAAATTTCCCGGGGTTGAAGATGATCCTGACCCACCGCTTCAAACAGAGCATCCAAATTTTCAAAGTTTTTATAAATCAAAAAATCCGACATGGCCTGTGAATAAAGAAAATGGATGGGAAGTCCATGTCGATTCATCTCCTGCAATAAAAAATCCCAGCCGATTTTAATGGCATGGGCCCGGCGTCTTTTCTGGAGATATCGGTTAACGGCATTCCTGGCCTTGGGGGTTTTACACAATTGCTCAAACCCCGGTCCCACCCCAAGGGATTTTTTATCCGTAACAATCTTAACCATATCCCCATCGCTGAGCTGGTACCCGGGGGACACCCGGAGATTATTCACCCAGGCATATTTACAGCGATCTCCCAGGGTGGTGTGTACCTTGTAGGCAAAATCAAGTACCACACTTCCCTGGGGAAGATATTCAATATCTCCCCGGGGGGTATACACAAATATTTCCTGGTCTTCGGACAGCTGCCCGATCAAATTTTTTCTACCGGCAGGGGAACCTTGAAATTCACCGATATTTTTAAGTGCATCACTGATCATCTGGCGATATTCCCGGAACATTTCCTTATCATCCCAGTGAAGAAGTACGCCACGCCGGGCCACCTGATCCATTTTTTCATTGCGTATTTTCACAAGATATTTTCGATCTTTACACAGGATTCGCACATGAAGGCTCTGGTAACCGTTGGTTTTGGGATTTGCAATATAATCTCTTATGCTTTTGGGCACCGGAGAATACAGCTGATTGACCATGCCAAGCACTCGATAACATTCCGGAATGATATCTGTGTCAAGGACAATGGTGAAATCCACCATGTTTTCAGCATTTTCACGTTCAAGGGTTTTTTTGGCCGGGGAATATAGAGACCACAGGGTTTTCAAACGGGATTTGACTTTCACCGGAAAGGGAAGGGTTGCACAGGCGGCCTCAAAGCCCATTTTCATGTCCGACACTTCCCGGGACTCCATGAACTTGTTGAGCATCCCCATCAGGCGTTTACTTTTCTTTGGAAACCGCTGCTGAATGGAAAGGTGATATAATCGTCGCTTCAGGGTAAACAGATTCAATTTGGCAGCCAGGGGGGCATATACCTCCATGGTTTCCTGGGCGATTCGTTGTCGTCTATTTTCCTGCAAGGCACCAATGGTTTCCATGTTGTGCATGCGATCGGCCATTTTGATCAGAAGAATCTCCGGGTGTTTGCTGGCCATTAACACCATCTTCTGATAGGTGAGGTCTTTACTTTGGGTGGCATTCAGTCGGGAGAGTTTCAATTTTGTACATCCATCCACAAAGGCCGCCACATTTTTGCCGAACCGACTTCGGAGATCATGGATGCTCAATCCCGGAACATCTTCCACAATGTCATGGAGAATGGCAGCGGCAATAAGCTCCGGATCTTTCAAGCCCAGTGTGCCCGCCAGTATTTCAGCTGCCGCAATGGGATGTGTGATGTACTGTTCTCCGGACCGGCGGGTCTGTCCTTCATGATGCTTATGGGCAAATTCCAGAGCCTTAAGTACCAGGTTTTCTCTTCCCTTTTTCAGGGGCAGACGACACAATTCCAAGACATGTTTATAATTTTCCAGAGGCAATACACTGGCCAGTTGCGCCACCACAAGGGGGGTGTTAACCGGTTGATGGTCATCCATACCCTGTTTCATTCTCCTTTTCCCGGTATTCTGGGGTTAGTTATTTAGTTATTCTTCTGCTTTTATGCAATAAGTTTTGGTGCGTGGTCACAACAAGGGCCACCCGTCACGATCATTGATGAACCTTACAATATGAAATATCGTTATGGCAAGGAAATTCCATGGTTCAATACTCCGGTATTTATAGTGGCGGTGCTTGATCAAAGTATCTGTCAAACCCAACCGGCAGCCTGAGCTGACAGATGGTAAACCCAGATCCCATCTGTCATATGGCATTTGTACTTTTCAAGATAACTGCAATGGAATCCTTTCCGTTTATTTTAAGCCTGACCGGTTTATCCAGGCGAATGTGTCTTAAAAAACTGGTTTCCTTTAGCGCCGGAAGGCTGTCCAACCACTGCCAGTCAATCATATTTTTTTCCTTCTGGGAAACATAAAGGTAATTGATTCCAAGGGAGGTGATATTATGAAAAAAATGGCTGCCCTGGGAGGGCTCGACACTGAGTTTTTCTGAGGTGGTTTCAATAATGGTTGCCACCTGGGTGATCTGCCCCCACTTAACAGGGATTCCCAGCCAAGGATCCGTGGAACCCCACCGCCCCGGACCAATGAGATGGTATTTCCTTTTTTCCTGTTTAAACACCTGGTTCATTGACCCAATCTCATGGGCAATTTCAATGGTCTTGCCCGTATCAAAGGCCTGGGGCTTTACATATATGATATCGGTGATTGGGGTTTCCTGGCTGCTGCCCATGGCTTTGTCTGAATAGCAGATGGCTTGTTTAATTTCTTCCGGGGAGATCCTTACATCCAGCGTGTGCTGGGTGACAATCATGGGACGAATTTGAAGCAGACAGAACTCCGGCTTTGTATTTTCATGAAAATCAACGGCAAATTCCATTTCAACCGGCCCCCCCATGCCGTGCCTGCCCACCTCCAGCAATTTGGAAATAATCTGACCCAGGGGAAAGGTTTTTAATTTTAAAATACTGGCAAAGGTCAGTACAGGGTAGCCTTTTTTATTAAACACATCCCGGATGCGGCCATCCCCGGGGAAATAGGTGCTGGAAAATTGTATCACCGGCGCATGATCCAGGGCCTTATCCACGTCAATCTTTTCAAGCTCCATTTCCGGTGAGGTCATGTAGGGTTCTTTTTCCGTCCGCATTCTCAGGGCATAGAAATAGCGCTGGGCGTTTTTTAAGATAGTCTCCACCGTGGAAAACTGGGGCAGAAACTCAGGATACTTTGGTGAAAATCGAATGGCCACCCCCCCGTCCACAACGATCTTGCCAAGGCCCAACGCCATATGTGCCACACCCTCTTCCGGTTTCATATATCCCACCGGATAGAAATTATAGGATTGGGCTACACCGGAGATGGCCGGATAAAAATGGTGGCCGTGCTGGCTTCCCACCAGATTCTGGATAATCACGGCCATCTTATCCTCTTCCTGACGATAGATGGTATTGCGGGCCAGCACTCTGGGGGCCTCTTTATAAACCGATGAATACACCAGTTTGATGGCCTGGATCAGCTGTTCCAGACGTACGGCAATCTTGGGATGATTGTTGGGCAGCATATAGGTGTTGTAGGCTCCGGCACTGGGCCTGTAATGGGCATCTTCAAGGATGGCGGAAGATCTTACCGCAAGAGGGCCTTCCGTATGGCGTAACAAGGTTCTTAAATCATTGCTCAGCCATTCAGGGAAATTTGCCTTTTTAAAATAATTTTCAATCTCCACATCTGAATGAATTTCCCTTCGAAATTTCCGGGTATCATTTGCCTGTTCAAAGGCATCAAATCCATCTGTGGTGATCACCACAATACGTGGCAGGACAATATTGACATCCGGGAACATATCCTGAATGTCAGATAATTCCTGAAACAGGCTGGAGATGAATGCAAGTCCCCTGGCCTTTCCGCCCAGGGAACCTTTTCCAATTTTTACAAAATCAATGTTCGAGTCATACCCTGTCTTGACAAAATCAGATATCAATCCCTTTTGCTTAATTTTAAGGCGATCTCGAATAGCCTGGGCCAGGGATTCTTTTAAATTCATGGTACTGGAAAAATCACTCCGCTTGAGGGGACGAATGGCGGCAGCCAGCTTCATCTCAAAGCGGGCCATGAGCCACCTTGAAAAATGATTCAGATCGGCATGGTAGGCAATGGACTCATCGGGCACCGAATGAAGAATAGTTGAAAGGCTTCGCAGGTTGGATGCCCGGGCGACAACCCTGCCGTCCGGCATGCGAAACAGAAAATCTCCAAAACCCAGGTTATGTACAAAAAAAAACCGGATATCAGCGTGGAGTGAGGATGAATTTTTATCCAGAAAAAAGGCGGGAATGGTCTCGGCCCGCTCTCGGTTGTCAGGTTCTGAAGACAGCATCAGAAGTGGAATATCTGGAAGCTCCCGGTGAATGGTTGTCAAGAGTTTAATCCCGGCCTCGGGATCATCCCTGCCCTGTTTTTCATACCGGACATCGGAAATTACACACATGAGATATGGCTTGTATTTCTCATACAGTTCCCATGCCTGTTCGTAATTTTCCGCCACCAGTATTTTGGGACGGGTACGCATCCTCAGGATACGCTCCTGTTCATTTAAAGAGTCATCCATCACCGCCTGGGTCTGCATGACAATTTCTTTGTAGAGATAGGGCAGCAAAGAAGACAGGTACAATGGAGAATCTTCCACAAAAATCATCACCCGCACATCGGCAAGCGAGGTATCTTTATCCACATTCATGCTGTCCTCTCGGCTCTTCACCAGGGCCAGCAGCAGATCAGTATTCCCCCCCCATATAAAGGTCCTGTCTATAATCTCACGATTGAAGCATTGTCGATCTTCCAGCACCTTGCCAGCATCATAGGCAAAATAGTACACTGGCAGATCCGGATAAAGGGATTTTATCTTACTGCAAAGAGAGTAGGAGTCCATGTCACTTATGTGGGGCATTACAATGACCAGATCGTATGGAAGCGTCGCAAGGCTGCCAAGTGCTTCCGCCGCATTGGAAACCCAGGATAATCGGGGGGGACGGCTCAGGTTCAAGCCCTGGTATTCATGGATAATTCGTTCGGAAAGTCGACCGTCCTCCTGCATGATAAAGGCATCATATGGGCTTGATATTAAAAGAATTTCTTCCACGCGAAGGGCGATAAGCTCATGAAAGGATTTAAAAGAGGTTTTTTCCTGGCTGTTCTGCGGTATCTTGCTTTCTGTCACGCGTCACCCCTGAAATGTCTGAAGAATAAATGAAGGCTGCCTGAAACGCCAGTCATAAAGTTAGCCGGATTCATGGCATGCGTCAACCCATAATAATAATGAAAACCCTTGACAATCCTTCACTGGTGTGACTTTCTTCGAAAAAATATAAATCCGCTCCCAGCGGGTACTGGCAGTTCAGGACCAAACCCTTTCAATGAAATAAGGTGAACCATATGGATGACAAAGAAGCAGCAAAACGCACCAGAGACACGGCAACTCTTTACTTTAAAGGCGTAAAGGATGAGGAAAAACCCTATGGACTGTGGCAGCATTTTGACAAAGAGCTGGCAAAGGACATGTCCCTTTACATCACCGGCAGAATGTACTCCAGAGAAAAAATACCCCACCCCACAAGGCAGTTGGTAACAGTGGCTGCCCTTGCTGTACTGGCCCGGCCCGAAGAGCTGAAACTTCATATTCATGCTGCCCTGAACGTAGGTTGCACCAGTGAAGAAGTGGCCGAGGTAATCTTTCAAACCAGCATTTACGGGGGAGTTCCCTCTGCGAACACGGCCCTTAAAGTGCTGAAAACTGTTTTGGAAGAACGGGAAGAATCAGCATAAATCACTTGGACAATCCCCCACTTTTGAACTCTAAAAGAAGGCAAGGCCCATCCATGTCAGCACAAAAAATCATCTTCATGGATCAGACCCTCCGGGAGGGCATGCAGCACCGGGGGATTGTCTTTTCCAGCGAAGAAAAACAACAAATTCTGAACTTTCAACAGAAGCTTGGCGTGGACATCTGCCAGGCAGGATATCCCCCGGCCCATGTCAGTGAAAAAAATACTGTGGCCCACCTCCAGGACATTGTTGTAAAAGAAAATTTCCACATACAGGTGGCGGGCATGGCAAGGGCCCATCCCGGAGATGTACCGATACTCCTTGAAACCGGCATAAATCAGTTTCATCTCCATGCCCACATCCAACCCGAAGATGATGCCGCAACAAAAGACAAATCCCTGGCAAGAATTGCAGACACGGTGACGGCCCTGCGGTCCCAAAAATCCGGAGCCGTCATTTCCATGGCCATGCTTGACATTGGAAATATCCCCCGGTTTTTTCTGGAACAATATGGGAATTTTCTCATCCATACCCTTTCCATTGATATCCTTTCCGTGCCGGACACATCTGGGCAGATGGCCCCCAACACCTTCCATGATGCTGTGAAAATCATGGTGCAAATGTCTGCCGGGACACACACGAATATAAGTGTTCACTGCCACAATGATCTTGGCATGGCCACTGCCAACACTGTCATGGGGGTTGTTGCCGGTGCCACACTTGTGGAGGTTTGTGCCCTTGGCATAGGCGAGCGCAACGGTATCGGCGATCTTTTTTCTGTGGGGAAAATTCTCAGGGATCAGAACCACTCCATGAACTTGAAAATTGAAGAGATCGACCTGTTCAAAAAATATTATGAATATGTTAACTTTATCTGTTCCCGCCAGACCGGAGAGCCCCTTCTGTCTTACAACACACCGTTTTTTGGCGATGCCGTTAGCACCCATGTGGCTGGAACCCATGCCAACACAACCTTTGGCTTGGGGCTTACGGAAAAATATTACCTAAATGTATTGTGCGGCAGGGGGCTTGTTGAAAAGTATCTGAAGGCACAACAGATTAACTTTGTGCCGGAGGATCTGCCCCGGATTACCCGGACAATCAAGGATGAAAGTGCCCGGCTGGGCCGCCGTCTTTCCGAGGCTGAGATCCAGAAGATAACCCAAAGCAGAATATGAGCTTAACTAAAATTAACCCCATGGAGAGCTAAAGGGTTCCCCGAATCTGTGTCCGGGACAATCCGGCAACAAATGCAAGGGACAGATCCAGATCTATCTTATGTTTAAACACCCTGCCTTCGGGGGTAATACCCCTGATTTGCCCATCGTGGAGGAACCCCTGGATAAGTTTCAGGGAACATGTCTGCCGATGGGACGGGTCCAGGTCCGCTTGCTTATTGAAGGCATGGGCCGTGGGAAGCGAGATTTTCTGATCTTTCAACGATTTCATAAAATTCAAAATTCTGGCAAGGCGAAGCAGCGTCACGGATGCAAGACGGGTGGTGGTGTCCTCAATGGGCAACGCCGTGGAACGCATCAAGGAAAAATGATCCGGTAAAAGTCCCCTTTCCCGACAGACATCATAATCCACACTGCCCGGAGCAGGATAATAAATGGACAGACCGGCAAGGGTTCTCCTGGATGCCAGAAACAAAAGATCCTTCACCGACTGCAACGCCTTCTGACCCGGTGCACCCGCAATTAGATAGGACACAGCTTCCATGCCCTGTTTTTCTGCCAGGACCAGAGCATTATCATGGGAGGCCCTGACATCCGGACGGCGAAAGGCCTTAAGCTGCGTGGCACAGCTGGAACCCAGGGATAAGTTCAGGGTTCTGAAACCAGCCTGCTTCATGGCTTTCACCAGCTCGTCATTCAGGGACGGCGTATAAAGGCCATTCATGGCACGAAGCTCCACATCATTGGTTATTTCTCGGATCCCCGAAAGCAGGGCAAGGCACCAGCTGTGATTCAAAGTAAGGTTTTCATCCTCAAAATCAATAAATCCTGTGCTATGATTCTCCACGGAATATTTAATTTCAGCCAGCACCTGTTCCACCGGTCTGAGCCGAAACCGGGCATGGGTGGATGATGCCCCCACCGAACAATAGGTGCACTGCATGGGGCATCCTCGCCCTGCCACCACCACGGCACTGCCCCGCCCCTTTCGAGAATAAAATTTCTGGTTGATCAGATCCAGTTGCGGCAGAGCCTGGGCAGACAGATCAGACATCCAGGCTGTGGAGGAAACATGCATTGCTCCGGACCGGGTACGAAAGGCAATGCCCGGCACCTGGGTCAGTCGGGTTTCCTGTTCCTGTGTTATGTGTGTCAGGTTTGTATTAAAATTTCCCGATATATTTTTCCCTGTCATTGCAGCCAGTATTTCTGCAAGCAGGGGCATGGACACCTCACCTTCTCCCTGGAGCACAAAGTCCACACTGTCACAGTCCAATACCTCCCGGGGAAACCGGGTGGGGTGATGACCTCCCAGCACAATGGGGCAATGAGGATAAAACTTTTTCACCATCCGGGCCGTTTGCAGTGCCATGTCAGCATAGGGAGTGAACAGGGAGGAAATGCCCACCAGAAAAGGGGTCTTATCCCGGACAATCTTACCAAGGTGTTCAAAGCTGTACCCATAATGGCGATAATGATGAAAAAGCGAAAAATGAGAACTATCAGAATCACCATACCAGGTTTCAAGGGAGGCCATTTCCTCTGGATATGGAATAATCATGGATTTTTTCACGGCCAGGGCATCCAGAATTTCCACGGAAAATCCCTTCCGGATCAGACTTGCTGCAATGCTTGCCAGCCCATAGGGAATACTTCGCTTAAACGTAAAATAAAAATCCTCCACCGGAGGCTGGATCAAAATAATGTGGGGCATTTGCAAATCCTGGCCAGCATATCCTAAAATGATTAACGTATGTGATACCTGAAAGTTACGAGACAGATAAACCTACAAAGATTATCACTGCATGCCCATGGTTTCAAGACCAAAAATATCAGATATCCTTATCCCAGAAAAATTCTCATTGCCCTTTACAGGTATAGATTTAAACTGCTATGATGATTTTCAGGATTAAACAATTCTCCTGACCAGATCTATTTCCTCTCTGACTTCAGTGGTGTTTCACCCATATCGGACACACCTTGTTATTCATTCTTTCATGGCATCATTTTTTATTTAACGGGCATGACCGTCCCGGAATGACATGGAAGATTATTTCTCAACTTTCACGTTCAGGTCGTGGGCTTTAAGTCACATCTGTGCCAATGTCGAAGGTTGAAATCATAATCTAAAAGGAGGAGTCTATGGAAAACAGTGTATACAAAATAATTGAAGTTGTTGGAATGTCTGAAAAATCATGGGAAGATGCCGCCAAAACCGCCATCGCCACCGTGGACAACAGTGTACGCGATATCCGTGTCGCAGAGGTAGTCATGATGGATATGCGTCTGGAAGACAATCGCATTGTGGCCTATCGTGTGAAACTCAAAGTCTCCTTTAAGCTTGAAAAATAAGAATTCCGGGACTCGGAGTTTTTTAGTCTAATCCTTTCAATACTTCGGACAGTTTTTGTAAACTGTCCGAAGCATTTCCTCAAGATCGCAGATGGGCCTGGTTACAAGCCTGACCCCACTTATTTCCAAGAAGTCTTTCCATTCTTTTATCCCCGTGCTACTAACTGATGATTATTTTTTATCGTTAATTCCTGAAAAAGGAGTCATCAGTCATGTCATTATCTGCCCCATCCTCCCACAAGTTTTTTCCCCGCTGCCGTCCGCTTCTAGTGGGCAGCCTTCCCATGGACGATCATGTCAAAGCCACCCATCTCATGCTGGATTATACCCCTGAAATTCCATTATGGGTACAGCTTCCCCGGCATCTGGAAGAAGGGATGGTGGTTCAATTTGCACCGGGCATGCCCGGACTGACCCGGAAAGACAATAAAGATGTGTACATTGACACCAAAGGTGAAACCTTTGACCAGGAGGTGCTCAGTTTTTACCAGGATTACCTTACCATCATGGAAAACCCGGGTTTGGTTGAAACCTCTCGGTTTGCCCTGACAGCTGAAACGGCCCGAGGTTTCCTGACATTCATGGATACCATCAAGGGCCTTGATGCGCTTCCCCTGGGAGTCAAAGGCCAGGTTACCGGTCCCATCACCATGGGGATCGGCATCAAGGATCAGGCAGGAAAACTGCTCTTTTATGATGAGCAGATGCGAGACATTGTCACCAAACAGATCGCCATGAAAGCCCTGTGGCAGGTTTTACAGCTTTCCGGCCTTGGCTGCAATACCCCCCCCATTATTTTTCTGGATGAACCCGGGGTGGTGGGATTCGGTTCTTCCACCTATATCAGCATCACCAGGGAACAGATCGTTGAATCTCTTGGTAACTGCATTGATGCCATTCACCTGGGGGGCGGTCTTGCAGGTATTCACATCTGCGCCAATGGCGACTGGTCCCTGGCACTGGAATCGGGCACGGACATTATAAATTTTGATGCATTTTCATATTTTGATCGGCTGGTTCTTTACAAACCAGAGTTAAAAACATTTATCCAAAGGGGCGGTATGCTGGCCTGGGGCATTGTGCCCACATCCAGCCCGGAATATATTGACACGGCATCCACGGAATCCCTTTATGACATGTGGTTGCAACAACTCAAACAACTGGAAAACATGGGGCTTGAGCGATCCAGAATATTAAATCAGACCTTGATAACGCCAAGCTGTGGCACCGGATCTCTGGGGCTGGACCATGCAGTGAAGGTGCTTGAACTCACCCGGGATCTTTCCGCACGGATACAGCGTGAGGCACAGGATCATGACTGGTTTTAAGCCTAATTGGTCCCTCTGATGAGGGGTTCCGGCTTGGGTAAGGCAGCCTCCAAGACAACCTCAGCAGAGCCACCCCCCGATGGGCAATAGGAACCGGACAATTGAACTGTCTACAGTTTCGATCCGGCCCATTGCCCGTCGGGGGGCGGCGGCATAT
>NZ_BAAHYK010000038.1:0-63872 GCF_054657595.1 Desulfocicer niacini | reverse complement strand
AACGGGGAGCTGAGGGGCTGGGCGGCATAAACCCAAAGCTTTTTGGAGTAACTGAGTACTTTCTTTCCATAAACCGAATGTGTTAAAAACGGAGCAGACCGTCCGGACCCTTCCAGCGTTTTGTTAGCGGAATCATTATGGTGGAACTTGTGATATTCAATTAAACTGCGCGCTCTCCCTTTCGAAAAAACATTTATCACATCATACGCAGGATGAATGATCATAAATATCCACCCACTTCAAATTCCTCTCTTGCCAAATCCCAGTCAGAAGGAATGTCAATGGTTGTTTGTTCGCTAAGCTTTCGCTTCCGAAATCATTCTGCCAAATAGCCTATTTCCCAAAGATCTTCGATAAAAGCACTGATAAATTGCGTAGGATTCTCCGGTATATCATTGCAAACGGCTTTTAATTTATCTTCAATGTCCGGAACACTATGTTCTCCATCCAGGTGTTTCCAAATATAGGCACTGACAGGGTTCAAGGCATATACTTTTGCCTGATCTGGGTGGAATAAAATACCCCAGTTATCTTCCTCTTCCCGAAAAACCACATCCTCATTTTTACAGGGTTTTTCAACAAACTTATCCATTTTTGTCACCCCCCTTTCTTGATGCATTTGCAAAAAGCCCCGAAAAGTGTTTTAACATCATCCATACAGAGACAAAAATCCTGTCATTTCAACCAGTTCTGGATGCCTACCTTCGCAGACACAGCACAATTTCCGACTTTTTACGAGACCGTCTTGCTTAATATACCAACCCCATGCCCATCTGGCATCTCAACCCGGGGCCACCAGCACCATGACCATTCCGGCATTCATAATCATAACTATCTGATATTAAATGTGAGGGGTGATTACCATCAATATCAATCAATCCTGGCGTTTCCCATTCAAGCGTTAGTTCTCCAGAATTTTTTCTTTCATGTTCAGCCACAGCATCCTCCTTTTAATAATAATGAGTTAAAGAAATATACATCTGTCAATTCGTATTTAAACGTTTTTTTGGAAACACCCCTTTTTTATAGGCTTCTTCACAAAACCAAAATGAACTGAAAAAATCTTTTGTCGTAAAATAATTTTGGGCAATACAACTACCCATGCATAGGGATTTCATCAGGCAATTAGAACATACGCCCTTCAGTTTATCGGGCAAACCAAATCTAATCTGGTTTAATAGTTTGGCTTCCCTCCAAACTTTAGCTAAATCATCTTCCGCTGCATGGCCAAAAATCAATTCCTCCACAGTTTGGCCGATTCCGCAAGGTGCATAAGAGCCATCCGACAGGACACCTATAACATTTAGGATGCCGCACCTTCCACATCCAGAACTGCTTTTCCCGAAAGATCTCCCCAGAGGACGAAAGGCCATTGGATAATCATAAAAGACTGGAATAGAGAAATTGGGAGAAAGTTCATTTTCTACCCATACACCGAGTTCTAAAATTTCATTAACAGATAGGGCACTCCCACTTTCGAATAATTCTTGCCCCCTACCTACAGGTTGAAGGATATTGAATTTTACCGAACAAGCTCCGATTTTTTCAGAGAGACGGACAATACGATCCAGTTGTTCTTTATTGGATTGGAATATAGTTGCAACGATCTGAGGGGAAATACCTTCATTGACAAGATTTTCAACTCCGTTTAAGCTTAAGTCAAAGCATCCTGGAACCTGCCGAATTTTTTCATGGGTTTTTGCATCTGCTCCGTCCAAACTCACAGCAACCATAGTATTGAAGGAACAATTTTTGATTTTCCTAGATATCTCTTTTGTGCATAGAGTGCCATTGGTCTCCAAAGAAAGGTAATATTGCTTTTCTCTTATCGCTTCCAAAATATCCAATATTCGAGGATGAGAGAGTGGTTCACCGCCTGTTAATTTAATGGAGTCTACCTGCAGGGATGATGACTGTTCCAGAATAGAAACAAACAAGTCGTAATCTAAAAAAGGAGATCCATTTTTCCAAGTTTTTTTCCCTGGCTCAATCCAGCAATGGCGACATTTTAGATTACAATAATCAGCTAAATGAAAATATATCTTATTTAATGGATATGTTTTATAAAAACTATCCCCCTGTTCAAGCCTTGTTTGACTGAGATCATTAGTATACATTGTTCGGCAGTCGACCCCCATTCTCTAGAAAATATCTTAGACAGCTTTCTTGATCAGGGACATAGGGATCGCCGCAGTACGATAATGCCAAAGCCGGGCAACTTCCTTTACAATTATAAATATAATTGCAGTCCCTACAGTACTCAAATTCCGTTAACGGAATTTTCTTTCTGGAGCGTAACCTCTTAAGTGATGCGTGATGCTTCCAAATATTTTTTAGATCTCTATCATTGATTTTTCCCAATTCGATATTATCCAACAAAAGGCATGGAACAATTACGCCGTCGGATCGCACGTCTATTTTATTAAACACCCCATTGCATGCACTTAAAAAACCACCTTCAGGCAGTAGAACTTGTTTCTTCGATTCAACAAACAACATATCTTTCCATTTTATTACCTGTGCCAACGGTCCGGCAGAAGCTTGAATTCGATCATTGTATTTTCCTTTCAGTTTTAATAATGATGCCATTACCGTTGATTTTTCATCAATTGATAATTGGATATCATTAGAGAATGTTTTACACAATCCGAAATAAGACGCTTCATTTATCGAAAAATACGGTAGTTTCAATTCTTCTAACAATAAATAGCTGATCTGAGGTAAATCGTTCATATTATACTTATGTATGGTGACCCTAGCTGTAACCGGGACTTTATTCTGAATCAAATAGCTCAATCCTCTAAGTGCCTTTTGAAAGCTACCTTTCCCCCTGCATGCCTCATGAGTTTCGGACAATGAACCATCTATGGAAACCTGTATAATATCACACCGATTTGTTGTTGCGATAAATTGAGCATCTTTTTCATCAATTAGGGTGCCGTTGGTTAAAATAGAATACCTCATGTTATGCTCAACAATGCTTGCAATCAACTTCCTGATATCTTGTCTGACAAACGGTTCTCCTCCCTGAAGGATTACATTGCGAACCCGACATTCCTCTAACTCCTGAAAAAATTCAGTCCATTTATCTGTGCAAAGATCTTCTTTGTTAGAGGTCGCATCATCCAGATTAAAATGCGAGCAATACTGACATTTCAAATTACACTTATGGGTGATGGAAAGCCCAATTGTTAGGGGAGAACTTAAAACTTTCATATTTCCTCTTTAAACGCTTATACCGGTACATGGTAACATTGTTATCACCGCCAGTTAAGGGCCAACTCAACATTTTTTCCCGGGCTTGTAAGTATGCTCAGGAAGAAGTAGAAATTCAGGGGGTTGAATTTAATATTTCAATCCGGCTTCATGACGTCCCTTATGAACGCCGCTTTTTGCATAAACATCAAATGACAAAATCATAGCAAGAACGAAAATAAAAATTAAGAACCCGATGCATCTTTGTCTCTCTATAGGTTTTCCCGCTAACGATCAAGGTCACTTGCTCCGCCACTAAACCTTGCAGCGTCAGCGCCTCCGACGTTCACGGCGTCAAGTGAACCGCCTGGTTCGGTGCTCACTCCATATTTGTTATTACGCTTTCAAACTTCCAGGGGCAAACCCCTGAAATCCCTTCAGACAAATAGTTTGACTGAGTCAAAGAAAAGATGTCAGCCATGTTCGATATTTGCTCTTCAACCGCATCTCGTTCGGTGTTTGACAAGGACTCCCACCACGTAGGTGAAGCTGCAAAGTTTTCGCAATTGGAAACGACAAGCCTAAACAAAAAATCTTCTATAGCGGTGTTTTCATAGACTCTTGTGGCTAGTGACTTAATAAATTCATTACATGCCAAAGAACTTGTTTCATGCCATGCGAACAAGAACCCCCAGCCATATTCCATTTTAGCTGAACAGAATGTTAATAAGTTCAGTTCATTAGTTGTATTACTGAGATCCTGTAAAGATCTGCCCATGAAATCGAAATCTGGATAAAACAGCCCTGAAAATACGAGACATGGATTTTCTGATGATATGAATAAAGCATACCTTATTTGATGATAGTTCTCGTTTTTCAACATTAAGTCATATTTTTGTTTTTCTATTCTCAGGTTATCCAAACCAAACTTTGTCCCAACAGTCATACCCTCAAACAATTTCACTAAAGCATGATTAAGTGTTTGTTTTTCTATTTGGCTTTGCATTAGGTTGTATGAATTTTCTTTAACAAATAGCTCTCTACAAATAGAACGGTAGGCATACAAGACGACCTGCTCATCGGTAGGAATTAATGGATTGTTGTCTATTAATTCGAAAAGAGCATTGTCGTGAAAACCACAAAAGCCAAAGAAAGTAGATACTTGTTTTGTAATTCCTTGCTTTTTAAGAATTGCTCTCCCACCATGGGATTTTAAATCTGAAAGGTCTTTTGAAATAGCATAAACCTTTCCATTAACCTGAATTGAGGAAAGGCACCCATTTTTTTGGATAGAATGAGCATTAATTACGCCATTGCAGTCGCTACCAGCATCAAAATGAAGGCATCTTTTGGAATTTTTTAATTTTTTCTGACCATTTAAATATTTATTGGTATTAAAACGGTGCGAGGCTGATTGAGTAATTGGCCCTATTGTAGACTTGCCATCTCTCGCCCATGCTGTGTAAAAAATTGATATACCGTCGAGTTGTGCTTTTCGAAATTGCTCTAGTCCAATGTCTTTTTGAGCAAAATCATCTTCACAAACTTCCGTTGGGTATATTTCTGTTTCTACTATAGTCCAGTCAAATTTTGAGATAAAAAAACAGCATTTCCAAAAAGCAGTTTGTGGATTTTTCTCTTTTATCCAGCAGGCAGCATATGCCCCTTCAACATCACCAACATGAAGATTTTCTGGGGTTGGCAAGACCTTAAATTTAAGAAAGAATGTGGTCACTATTTTATACACCGAACGACTAGCGTAACCGGTTGCTTTTGGAGCGCTAGCGGAAAAAGCAATCCGCGTTGACGCATTGGTTAGCCAGTTTTCGAAAGCTGAAATATGTTGGCACAACTTGAAACCTGCTGAAATTGCATCTTGAACCCAGCACCTTCAATAACTTCCAGCATTTCCTCTGCGACCCAATAGTGCTCGGTATCATCCCAAGTGTCGCGCCAAGTCTCTGCAGCAGCGTCCCTCGCAGCTGCGCTCGGGAAAGCGATATCTGCGATCAGGATGCGACCTCCAGGTTTTAAGTATTTTTCTGCCACGCGGCTGATAAGCCTTACCTTATTGATCATGTCGAACTCATGCAGAACGTACGCTGAGACAACAAGATCGAACGTGGTGGGTAGCGTTTGAGGCCATTCGCCCAGCAGGTCTGCATAAACAAGGTTAATTTCAGGAAACTTGACGCGGGCCTTTTCTAACATTGCTTCTGAAAAATCGACGCCCCAAACAGTGCAACCCTGGCTTGCAAAGCGCTCGGCCAGATTGCCTGTTCCCGTCCCCAAATCCAACACCATCGACCCGGGACGGGGCTTTGCTAACGTCACCACAGCAGACAGAGCATCATCGTATCCGTCAAAGGGGTATTGCCCTGTTGAGCTTGACACGGCCTCGTCGTATTGAACCGCCCAATTATCGAATAACTCTTTTCGCGCTTGATCAATCAACTCTATCTATCCCTGTTCATAAATTTTTCTGGCCTAAATGCGGCAGCAACTCCAAGGCTAAAGTTTTAATAAGTGGAAATTTTCCATGCTATTGACTGTAATAGATACCATGATTTTCCACTTATTACGATATTAAACTCCTAACAAAGAAAACTTTTCCACTTATGATATTTTAAGTTCCATTTTTCTACTTATTATGATACCATCATCTTTAACATGGAAAGTCAACCGAAATTCCACCCCAATCCCAAATTTAAATTAATAGATCAGGTCCGCGAGGTACTGAGATACCATCACTACGCTTATCGGACGGAACAGACCTATTGCCAATGGATATTGCGGTATATCCGCTTTTTCGGTGGAAACGTCCATCCACGGGATCTCGCGGCCCATCATGTGGAACGTTTTCTCTCAGACCTGGTGGTGAAGGGAGAGGTTTCCGCGTCCACCCAGCGACAGGCCCTCAATGCCATTGTCTTCCTTTACCGTGAAGTGCTGGATCTCCCGCTGGAAGGAAAAATCCTACCCATTCGTTCCAGAAAAAGACCTATGTTACCCACTGTCCTTGGCAAAAAAAAGATTCAGGCCTTTTTTCAGCACATTGAGGGAACCCATGCGTTGATGGCAAAAATCCTGTATGGCTCAGGCTTGCGGCTCATGGAGTGCGTAAGGTTACGTATCAAGGATATTGATTTTGACCAAAAACGGATTCATGTACTGGGAAAGGGGGACAAGTGGCGAAGCACCATATTGCCCCAACCGATTATCCGTGAACTCAAATACCATATTGAACAGGTAAAGGCATTGCACCACCGGGATCTTGAAGAAGGATTCGGAGAGGTATACATTCCCGCAGCCCTGGGCCGAAAATATAAAAATGCCTCCATGGAGACCCAATGGCAATATGTGTTTCCATCAAAAAAGCGCTCCATTGATCCCCGGCAGGGGGTTGAACGACGACATCACGTTCTGGAATCGGGACTGCAAAAGGCAGTAAAGAGAGCGGCCAACAGAGCAGGCATTGACAAAAGGGTCACCTGCCATACCTTACGACACAGCTTTGCCACCACCATGCTGGAAAATGGTATCAATATAAGAGTGCTGCAGGAACTCATGGGGCATGCAGATGTCAAAACCACGGAACGTTACACCCATGTCATGGACAAAGACATCTCCCGCATCACAAGCCCCCTTGAAGATCTGGGCATGTAACCTTTGGAGAGGATATTCCCGCCAATGAGTCAGCTGTCAAAATTTTTCATCACCCTGGCGGTGATCATCTATGTCATTAGTCCCATAGATCTCATCCCCGATTTTATGGTTCCCTTTCTTGGATGGATTGATGATACCGTTCTCATCTCCATGCTGATTTATTTTCTCAGAACCGGAAAATTTCCCGGCATTTTTTCCAAAAAAGGCGCCTCCCGGTACGGGGCTGGCAGGTCCCAGAACTACCAGAGTGCCAGCAATTCCCAGAGCACCGGCAGGTCCCAGGGTAACGGGAAAAATAGCCAACAGGAGACTTTTTCCGGTAGCCGCAACCAGAAAGCACGGCAGGAAGACAGCTCCGAAAACAAACCCCGTCAAACCAAATCCCCCCATGAAATTCTGGGGGTCTCCCCGGAAGCCCCCCAGGAGGAAATCCGGACAGCTTACCTGAATCTTGCCAAGCAATACCACCCCGACCGGGTATCCCATCTGGGTGAAGAATTTCAGGCGCTGGCAGAAAAACGGTTCAAGGAAATTCAACAGGCCTACGCAACCCTTTCCACCGACACTTCCCATTAAAAAACAAAAGGCCTGACCCCACCCCGAAATCATCGGTGGTGCGATCAAGCCCCATGGATCAATGATAAGCCCTGTAGATCAATTAATGGTGGTCACAGGGCAATGTGCCTTTAATATTACATACCGTGCCGTGGACCCCATGATCAGTTTCTGGGCCCTTGATTTTTTCTTGATTCCCAGAAAAATATGATCCATGTGGTGCTCTTTTGCAAATTCAACAATATCCTCACCTGGAGAAAATCCCCGGACACTCTGCTCTGCAATACAGGTCAGATGGGCGGCTTCCATAAATTCCCTGGCAAATTTCAGATCAGCGTCCGCCTTCTGCACATCGGCCAGTTTTTCCTTGGGTCCGCCTTCCATTGAGGTGATAACATACACCTCGGCATCGCGCAGCAGGGCATAATCCCTGGCAAGCGCCAGTGCACGAATCCCCACATCTCCTCCATTGTATCCGACCATTATTTTCATGGACATCTCCCTGAAATAACAGATTCAAATCAAAATCACACGTAAATATTCGGGTAGCACAATTCCATCCCAAACACATCCATCCGTGAAAGCATATAAATATCACATCCACCGTTTACGACGTTTATAGGATTTCACATTCTTAAAGGATTTCCGGCCTCCGCCCTGGGTGATGCCCATGTAAAATTCCCGGACATCGGGATTGTCCTGAAGGGTTTCTGATGCCCCTTCCAGAACAATACGTCCCGATTCCATGATATAGGCATAATCGGAAATCCCAAGGGCAATGCGGGCATTCTGCTCCACCACCAGGATGGTGGTACCCATTTCCCGGTTAATCTTCAGGATATTTTCAAATATCTCCTTTACCAGCAGGGGGGCCAGCCCCAGGGAAGGTTCATCCAGCATGAGCATGGTGGGGGCAGCCATTAAAGCCCGGGCAATGGCGATCATCTGCTGCTCGCCCCCGGAGCTGTACCCGGCCATGCGGTTGGTGATATTGGACAGCCGGGGAAAATGCCGGTACATCAGTTCATTGTCTTTACGGATATTGTCGGCACCGTCCCGGCGGGTGATGGAGCCCACACGGATATTCTCATTCACCGTCAAATGCTTGAACACCCGACGTCCTTCTGGAACCATGACGGCCCCGCGTTTAACAATGTCCGTACCGTTCAGGGCCGTGATGTCATCACCATTAAAATGAATCACCCCTTCCCGGATGGCCCCGTTCTCCGGTTTTAAAAGACCACTGATGGCCCTCAGGGTGGTGGTTTTCCCAGCCCCGTTGGTGCCCAGAAGAGACACAATGCTCCCCTCGGGCACGTTAAGGCTCACCCCTCGCAGCACCTGGATGATGTCATTGTACACCACCTCAATATTATTGACTTCCAACAATTTATCTTTCATTATCACCAACTTTTTGACGTTAGGCTGTTTAATGCCTTCCAGGCACTGCAAAGTAAAAACCTGCCTTGGTCACAACATAGACCACTCTGGGGAGGGGTCAGGCTTGCGTTATTGGCATTATCGTTGGTTTCGGCATTTGCACAGGCTATGGCCGATAACGCCAATAACACAAGCCTGACCCCGTTGATCCAACAATGATGACAAGTGGTCCATCTTATGACCAGCCCTGAAAACGTAAGGAGTTATTGTATCTTTTTCATGTACTTGGAAGTGATGGGCTCTCCCACCTTTCTAAAGACACCGTCCTTTACACAGTAGATCTGAAGCATATCCACCCCGGCGTGGTCTGTCTTGGAATAGGTCACCGGCCCCACCGTGGTATAGGGGAAATAGGCATTGTCACCGTTCATGGCATTGAGTTCGTTGTAAAGATTCTCCCGGTTGATCTCAAGCCCCTTTTCCTTTGCCCGGCGAATGACTTCCGTTGCCACCTGTGCCACCATGATGCCATTGGCATAATTATGGGAGTTGGCGGCTTTCTCGTCCCGGTTGTACATTTTGGCCAGGGCCAGCTGCTTTGTGGTACCTTCGTTTTGCTCCGAGGTAATATTGTAGGAGGTAGTCCAGTAAAAATTTTCTGCCGCCGTACCGGCCAGGTCAATGAGATCATTACCACCGGTGTAATGGGCACCCATGAAGGTGATTTTACCTTCCTGCCCAAAGGTCTGTGCCACCATGCTCAATCGGCTTGCATCTTTAATCATGGCCGCCACCGGCGACTGCACCGTATGACAGATCACATACTGCACGCCCTTGCTCATGAGACGTTTAAGCATGGCGGTACTGTCCAGATCCTTGCCATGTTCCACCACTTCCACAATTTCAATGTTCAATCCGGCGGCAACGGATTTTTGTGCATCTTCCACCGGCCCCCGGCCAAAGGCGGAAGGATGAATAAACATGGCCACCTTGGCTTTGGCGCCTTTATGATGATCGGCAATGTATTCGGCCAGGCTTACCACCTGTTCGGAATAGGAAGCGATGGGCAAAAAGATATAATGGGAATCCGTCAAGTTACCGGCATGGAAGGAGGCGGGAATAACGGCAATTTTTTCCTCCTCAAAATCTTTTTTCAAGCCAAGCGTGCTTCCCGTGGAATAATTGAGATAAAGCACAATGCCGTCATCCAGAAATTCTTCAAAATTTCGTTTGGTCACGGAGGTCTGGTACTGATCATCTCTGATGGTGCATTGAATGGTGTCCTCCCCCAGCACTTTGGTTTGATTTACAAAATTAAAATAATCCTCCACACCCTTGGCATAGGGGTTCCCGGCATCGGAGGTGGGTCCGGTGATGGCAAGGGAAAGACCCAGTTTGTATTCCTTTGCATGGGCCTGGCAGGTGAAGGCCAGAACCACCATCAACATCATCCACATGGCCAGCAATTCTTTTTTTCTGATTTCCATAGTTCTCTCCATTTTCCCTTTTTAAAAAAACTTTTATATGAAATGGCAGCCTCCAAGGCAACCTCAGCAGAGCCCCTCCCCCGATGGGCAATAGGAACCGGACAATCGAGCTGTTTACAGTTCCGGTCCGGGCCCATTGCCCGTCGGGGGAGGGGCGACATAATGCCATTTGGCTCCGCGTCTACGACCCTATCTTCGTTGTGTCCGCCAGGACATGCGGGTTTATATGAAAAGGGTACATTTTCATCATTCATTACATCCCCACCCAACACTGGGCATTCAATATCGAAAGGGCCACTTCTTGGTATAAGACTTAACAATACGCCACCAGTTAGCAATGCCCCGGGGCTCAAACATGAGAAACAAAACAATTACAAGCCCGAAGGTTAATGGCCTCAACGCCGTGGCAAGGTTCATGCTGGAAGGAAGGAATTCTCCTGCAAAGCCAGCAAACCGCTCCACCTGAAGTTCCAGAAATTGAATGGCCACAGGCCCCCAGAATGATCCGTTCAGGGTGCCAAGCCCCCCCACAATGGCCATGGCCAGATAAGAAATGGAATGGTGCAGGGTAAAGGATTCAAACCCCACCCCCCGGTACAGATAGGCATGAAGCGCCCCTGCCAGGCCTGCCATGAATCCGGACAGGGCAAAGGCATACACCTTGGTAAACCCGGGATGCATCCCCATGGCATCAGCAGCCCGATCATTATCCCGCACGGCAACAAGACATCTCCCATACCGTGTCTTCATGAGGTTGCGGATGCCAAACCCGGACATAATAATCACAGTAAGGATCACATAGTACCAGAATTGATAATGGTCGCCTCTGGACACCTTGCCGCCAACCCAGAACACCCGCCCCACGGAAATGGTCTGGCCCTGGTTGAAAAAAGTCATGAAGTTGATGGTCCATTCAAAAATCATCTGGAACGAAAGGGTGGCAATGGCAAGGTACAGATGCTTGAGTCTCAATGCCGGCAGCCCCACCACCGCGCCGAACACGGCCCCCACCCCTCCCCCCAGGAGAATCAAAATCGGCCAGAAATGGGTCACGGCCAGGGTGGTGTCCCCCAGCACCCGGCAGAAAGCGGCAACTGTGTAGGCCCCCACCCCCACAAAGGCGGCATGTCCGATGGAGATAAGCCCGGCAAATCCGGTTACCAGATTAAGCCCCATCACCGCAACAATGGCGATGAGGGTGGAATCCATCACCAGCATGTACTTGTTGCTCAAAGAAAAAAACAGGGGCCAGACAAACAGCAGACCAATGAACACACAGAAAATGGATCGGTCAAGGCTTGTGAAAAAGGTGCGCTGCTCCTGTTTATATGTGGTAAAAAAATTACCCGTGGCCAGCCATTGATTTGATGACATGGATTACACCCTCTCAATTTCATGGATGCCGAACAGTCCATGGGGTTTAAACAGCAGAATAATTAAAAGAATAATATAGGGCATCACTTCCCCGGTACCGCTGAGTCCCCAGTTACCGTCCAGATATCCACCGGCAAACTGCTGGATCAGCCCCATGATGATGCCAGCCACCACGGCCCCCAGGATGGAATCAAGCCCCCCCAGTATCACCACGGGAAAGACCACCACCCCGAAGGCATGGAGGGTGTCAAAGTTCAGGCCCGTAATATTGCCGATGATGCATCCGGCGGCGGCGGCGGACAGACCCGCCGTTGCCCAGGCCAGGCCAAACACATGCTGAACACTGATCCCAACAGACATGGCGGCAAACTGATCGTCGGAAACAGCCCGCATGGAAATCCCCACCGTTGATTTTTTAAAAAACCAGGAAAACCCCGCGATGAGCACCATGGTGACAATCACCCCCACCAGCTGGGTCCAGGAGATGGATACCCCGCCATAACTCAGGGGGGTTGACGGCAGAAACCTGGGAAAAGAAAAATTTTCACTGCCAAAGGGGGTAAGATAAATCAGTCCATCCAGAATGGAGGCAAGACCGATGGTCACCATGATCACCGATATGATGGGCTCTCCGATAAGTCGTCGCAGAAAGACTTTTTCCACACACATGGCCAGAAAAAAGGTCACGGCCATGCTGATGATAAAAGAGAAAAAAATGGGAATCTCCGCCCACACGGTGAGGGCATAGGCCACAAAAGCCCCGGCGGCAATGAGCTGGCCATGGGCAAAATTGGCCACTCGGCTGGATTTATACACAAGCACCAGCCCCAGAGCGGCAAGGGCATAAATGGAGCCCACCACAATACCACTGACCACTATCTGCAAAAAATAACTCATCTAACCTCCTCGTCAGTCATAAATTCTCCCATTTGCAACCATACATATGGTCATTGAATTTTCTAAACAGCAAATAAAGTATAAAGAATGAGAATTTACGACGTATTAAAGCGCCTCCAGGGTATAAAAGGCGATCTTTGTTTTAACGGTGGCGGACTGCCCATCCTGATACTGAAAAAAGGCCTCAACCTCTTTTTCGCTGCAGGTTTCGTCGTAAAGCCCGTCATAGAGATCCTGGTATTTATCCCGGACAAACTGCCTTCGGATCTTTCCGGTCTTGGTCAGTTCGCCGTCGTCCACATCCAGTAATTTATACAGGAGGGCAAAGCGTCGGATACGGAAATGGGATTTTTCCGCATTTTCATTCACCCGTCGTATCTCTTCCTGCACCAGACGGGCAACCTCTGGATGGGCAGACAGCCCCATGTAGGTGGTATAGGAAATACCCCGGTCCTCGGCCCATTTTCCCACCACAATGGGATCAATGTTGATCAGCGCCGCCACATAATCCATCTGATTCCCATAGATCACCGCCTCTTTAATGTAAGGGCTGAATTTCAGCTTGTTTTCAAGAAACATGGGGCTGAACATCTCATCTTTGTTGTTGTGCATCACATCAGATATGCGATCGATGACCACAAGATGCCCCCGGTCATCAATATACCCGGCATCCCCGGAATGAAGCCACCCGCCTTCAAGGAGTTCTTCACTCTTTTCCGGCAGATCAAAATACCCCGGAGACACAGACAGAGAACGGGAAAGGATTTCCCCGGTTTCGGAGATTTTACATTCAGTACCGGGCAGCGGCATCCCCACGGTGTCCGGACGCACATCCCCATCCCGATGCATGTAGGCAATGCCTGTGATTTCCGTCTGACCATAAATCTGCTTTAAATTCACACCGATGGCCTGGTAAAAGGTGAAAAGCTCCGGGCCCAGGGCCGCTCCACCGGTGTAGGCCCTGCGCAATCTTAAAAAACCGATCTGGTTGATCAGGGGCCGAAAGATGATCTGCTTTCCCAGCCATGCCTTTATTTTTAATCCCAGGGGCATGGATTGACCCGTCATGCGATAGGTGGCCGCCCTTTCCCCCACCGTTATGAAATAGGTGTACAGGGCTTTATTCAGCCAATAGGACTGGTCAATTTTTAGCCAGATTTCCGATCGAATGGTCTCATAAATCCGGGGAGCCCCGAACATGAAATGGGGGCCGATCTCCTTTAGATCCGCCATGGCGGTCTCAACAGACTCCGGGAAATTAATGGTGATACCGGTGGCCATGGCAATGCCAAAGGAGTTCATCTGCTCGCCGATCCAGGCAAAGGGAAGAAAAGAGACATACTCATCCGTGGGTTCCAGGGGGTCCACCCGGGTGATCTGAACCCCCATGTTGATATAATTTACATGGGTCATGATGGTGCCCTTGGGAAGACCGGTGGTACCGGAGGTAAGGCACAGATGGCAGGGATCATCGGGTCTGCCCTGGTCCACCAGAGACTCAAACAGATCCGAATTTTTTTTGTGCAGGGCCTCACCCCGTTCATACAAAGCCTTGATATCCATGAACCAGGGATCTGTCTGATAGCTTCGCATGCCCCGGGGATCTTCGTAAACCACCTGTTTTACGCCGGGAATCTCATCCCTTATGTCCACCAGTTTATCCACCTGTTCCTGGTTGTCGCAGAACACCACTGAAACCTTAAGGTATGTGAGGATCTGGGCGATTTCCCGGGGCATGCTCGTCTGGTACACACCGGCGGAAACAGCTCCCAGGCTGTGGGCGCCAATGGCCATGAAAAGCAGTTCCGGGATGTTATCGCTGATGATGGCGATGGTGTCGCTCTTCCGGACCCCTAGGGATTTCAGTCCCAGACCCGTTTTTCGCACATGATCGTAATAGGCGTTCCATGTGTAGCAGTTCCAGATCCCGAAATCCTTTTCCCTCAGGGCCACCCGCTCTCCGGATATTTTAACCCGCCACCGCAGCAGTTGGGGAATGGTGAAGGTTAACAGCTCATCGTTGTTTTCCATATGCAATTTACGCTTCTCCGATATAGGCTTCAATTACGGTGGGGTTGGCCGCCACCTCTTCAGGGGTGCCGGACCCGATGACCTGGCCGAAATCCAGCACATAAATCTGATCTGAAATATCCATCACCACCCCGAGATCATGCTCCACCAGCACCACGGTGGTGTTTCTTTCCTGCTGAATATCAATGATGAACCGGACAATATCTTCTTTTTCTTCAAGGTTCATCCCGGCCATGGGTTCATCCAGCAGCAAAAGTTCCGGCGCCAGGGTAAGCGCCCTTGCCACTTCCACTTTTTTTTGCACCCCGTAACTTAAATTGCCCACCATGCTTTTGCGGTAAGGTTCAAGCTCCATGAAATCAATGATTTTTTCCACAAAGGCCCTGTTTTCCGCCTCCATGCGAGAAGCTTTCCCATAAAATATCAGGGCCTGGAAAAAACTGTATTTCAGATTCTGATGCCGGGCCAGAAGAAGGTTATCCAGGACGGACAAACCGCTGAAAAGTTCCAGATTCTGAAAGGCCCTTGCTATCCCCATGTTGGAAACTTCATGGGGGGAGCAGTGGGTCAATGGGGTATCTCCATAGTGGATCTCCCCCCGGGTGGGATGATAAAACCCTGAAATGCAATTGAGAATACTGGTTTTACCGGCACCATTGGGCCCGATGATGGAGGTGATCAACCCGGGTTCTATTTTCATGTTCACCCTGGAAAGCGCGTTGAGACCGCCAAAGGAAAGGGTCACGTTGGAAACTGTCAAATGGGACATGGGCAATTCCAATCCTGATTTTAAATTTTATTTTTTCGGGATTCGTTGTATTTGATGATCCAGGCATTTTTTGAGACACATCTCAAAAAAACGGCAACTTGTTATTGAGGAGACATTATCAGTTGATGGTGAGCGTTGCGGCATAATGCCATTTGGCTCCGCGTCTACGACCCTATCTTCGTTGTGTCCGACAGGACATGTGGGTTATAAAAACTTGCCACCAACCATACATACAGACCAACTCATAAAATATATTCTATTAACTTTTTTTGATAATATCAAAAAATGAACAAAATTCATTTCATCGATATTGACAGTTGAGAAAAGACAAGTCAAGTAAAAATACAGTTTTACGGGGAAAATGTGCGCAGAAGCCCGTGATCCGTTCATTCAGAGGATTATCGCGGATAATGGCAGATGGTAAAAGTGGGAATGAAATACGGGAGTGTCGATTCAGAAAAAAAGGCGGGGTTCATGAATGGCAACATCTGCCGCGTTTAACAAAAAAGGAGCTGCAAAACAGTACAACGACATCAGGTGTAGATGGTATACATCCTGGGATCAAAGGCTTCTCTGATGGCCTCTCCGGTGAAAGTCACCACCATTAGAGTCAAAACCAGGGCACCCACCACGGAAGAAGAAATCCACCAAGCCTCCATGTTGGTCCAGCCCTGCTCAAGCAGTTCCCCCCAGCTGGGGGTGGGGGCCGGAAGCCCGAACCCAAGATAATCCAGGGAGGTCAAGGCCACAATGCCGCCGGAGATGGCAAAGGGCGCATAGGTGACGATGACGGAAAGGGTATTGGGAATAATATGTTTAAAAATGATCCGTGCATGGGAGGCACCAAGGGAGCGGGCCGCCAGAACATATTCACGCTCCTTTTCCCGGTAGGTCATGGTGCGCATGACCCAGGTCATGTTGATCCAGCCGAAAAAGGCCATGATGAAAAGCAAAATCATAAAATCAGGTACAATGATGGATGAAACGATGATCACCACATACAAAAAAGGAATATTGCTCCACACTTCCAGAATCCGCTGGAAAATAAGATCAAATTTCCCGCCGAAATAGCCCATGCAGCAGCCGAGACTGATGCCGATGGAATAATTGAGCAGCAATAAAATCAGGGAAAAGGCCATGGCGGTGCGAAATCCGTACAAAAGCCTTGCCAGCACATCCCTTCCTACATTGTCCGTACCGAAATAATGCTGATCGGCAAGGGAGGGTGCAAAGGGGGGATAGCTTCCCTCTTTGAGATCATTTTCGTAGGCGTTGTACGGAACCGGGGGCATGAGAACAAAATCGCCCGAATTTCCCCCCGACAACTGATTTTCTGCGATTTTTTGTTTCAGTTCCCGGTAATTGGTCTCATAATCATAATCCAGACCAAAGGTGGTGCCGGGGATCATCTGGCCATAGGTGGGAAAATAAAAGGTTCCCTGGTATCGCACCACCAGGGCACGGCTGTTGACGAACACCTCGGCAAAAAGAGAAAGAAAAATCAAGCTCAGCAAAATCAGGAACGAAAAGAATCCCCTTTTGATGGAGACAAAACGTTTCCATTTTTTCCGGGTCAAGGGGTTGATTTTCATTTAAACCTCACCCGGGGGTCCACCAGGGCCACACACACATCAGACAAAATGTTGCCCAGCATGAACAATAAAGACGAAATCACCAGAATCCCCATAACCACGGGATAATCCCGGTCCACCACGGATTCATACCCCAGAAGCCCCATACCGTTGATGTTAAAGACCTTTTCAATGAGAAAAGAGCCCATGAGAATAATGGATACGTTGTTGCCAAAATGCGTGGCAATGGGAATCAGACTGTTTCTTAAGGCATGGCGAAACACCGCCTGCCGGAAGGACAAGCCCTTGGCCACGGCGGTTCTGACATAATCGGCTCCCAGATTATCCATGAGGGTGTTTTTCATTAACAGGGTCATGACGGTGAAGGAACCCAGCACATAGGACAGAAGGGGCAAAAGGGTATGCCAGGCAATGTCTCGTATTTTTTCAAACAGGGTCAGATCAAAAAACAGGTCCGACACCAGTCCCCCCAGGGGAAAAAGATCCATGCGGGAGGAAAACAGCACCAGGAGCATCACCCCTGCCACCCAGCCAGGTATGGCGTACCCCGTGAAAATAATCACCGAAGAGATATTATCAAACCCGCTTCGATGCCCAATGGCCTTGGCAATACCAAGGGGTATGCACACCCCATAGACAATCAGGGTGGTGAGCACACCAAAGTAAAGAGAGATGGGAATCCGCTCTTTTATCATATCCCATACCGGATCATAATACCGGGTGGAACGCCCCAAATCCCCTTTAAGCACCTTTCCAAGCCACAGCACATAGCTTGTCATAAGAGGCTTGTCAAACCCATAGTAAACCTTGAGTTTTTCAATTTGTTCCGGAGAAAGGGGCTGCCCTGATCCGCCCCCCCCAGGCCCGGACATGGCACTGCCTCCGCCCGTGGCCTGCATCTGCCTTGCATCGGCAATGATACGCTCCATGGGGCCTCCGGGCACAAACCGGGCGATGGCAAACACCATGATGGTGATCCCCAGAAAAGTGGGAATCACCAGCAGAAGCCGTCTGATAAAATAGGCAGTCATTAATTAAATAACACTATCATGGGATTATTGAGCCACGGCGTAGACCGATTCCAGGGCCTTTTCCAGATGTTCGGGTGCGGACCCGCCGGCCTGGGCCATGTCCGGTCGACCGCCACCGCCACCGCCCACAATGGCGGCTGCTTTTTTAACGATGTTCCCGGCATGGAATTGCTTTGTCATATCCTTGGTCACCACGCAGATCAAAAGAGCCTTTCCATTGGATTCTGCACCCAGAAGCACCACGCCGGAACCAATTTTAAGCTTGAACTTGTCGGCCAGATCTCGCATCTGGGAGGGATTTTCCACCTCCACTTTTTTAGCCAGCACCTTGACTCCGTTGATCAGACGAATGTTGTCATCCATATCATCAACGGATTTGGATGCAATTTTGGCCTTAAGGGAAACAACTTCTTTATCTGCGGCTTTCTTGTCCGCCACCAGGTTTTCCACCCTGGACAACAGATCTTCCCGGGAAGATTTCACGGCGGCAGCCACATTGCGGATCAGAGCCATGCTCTGGTGCACATACTCCAGGGCTTTGGGACCGGTCAGGGCTTCTATGCGCCGGATACCAGAGGCGATCCCGCCCTCGGACACAATGGTAAAAAAACCGATACTCCCGGTTCTGTCGGTGTGGGTTCCTCCGCACAATTCCCGGGAAAAATCCCCCATGGAGACCACCCGGACCCGATCACCGTATTTTTCTTCAAAAAGCGCGGTGGCACCGGATTTTACGGCCTCATCCATGCTCATTTCCGTGGTGGACAGGGCCGCATTTTCACGGATGAATCCGTTGACCTTTTCCTCAATGGCCTGGAGTTCTTCGTGGGATATGGCTGAAAAATGTGTAAAATCAAAGCGAAGGCGATCACTTGTCACAAGGGAACCGGACTGTTTGACATGATCTCCCAGCACAGATCTTAACGCCGCATGTAACAGATGGGTGGCGGAATGATTCTGGGCCGTCAGATCCCGTTGTTCTTTATCCACGGTGAGCAGAACCTCTTTTCCGGCATCCAGGGATCCCTCTTCCACAACGCCCTGGTGAATGCGCAGGCCCGATGGATCGGCAATGGTATTGTGAATCTTCACCCGGCCGTTTTCGCCTTGAATCCAGCCGGCATCACCTGCCTGGCCACCGGCCTCGGCATAAAAGGGAGTTGCTTCGGTGACGATCTCCACCGCATCTCCCACTGCCACCGTCCCTGCTTTTTCTTTGTCTTTCACCAGAAGCAGCAACCGGGAACGTAACTCAAGCCCATCATAGCCGGTGAATCTGGTTTTGACACCGGTGGACGTCAGTTCTTTATAAGCCTCCCCCACACCGGCAAAGGTTTTTGAACTCTTGGACCGGGCACGCTGATCGGCCATGGCGGCTTCATACCCGTCCATATCCAGGGTAATGTCTGTCTCTTTTATCACGTCGGTGATAATGTCCACGGGAAAGCCATAGGTATCGTAAAGCATGAAAATAAGGTTACCGGGAATCTCTTTTTTATTCTCAGCTTCCAGTTCTTCAATGGTGGACCGAAGCAGTTTCAACCCCATGTCCAGGGTTTCAGAAAACTTTATCTCTTCGTTTTTCACCACATTCAAAATAAAGGCCGAGGATTCCTTAAGCTCAGGATAGGCTTCATCCATGATGTCAAAAACCGTGGTGACCGTTTCATGAAGAAAGGGTTTTGTCAGGCCGATGTGACGTCCATAGCGGATGGCCCGGCGCATGATGCGTCGCAGCACATATCCCCTGCCCTCGTTGGAGGGAAGGATGCCATCACTGATAAGAAAGGCCGAGGCCCGGCTGTGATCGGCAATAACCTTCATGGCCACTTCAATTTCCCGGGAATCGGTTTTCTTCTTCCCCGTGAGTTTCTCCACCGTCTCCATGATGGGAACAAATAAATCCGTGTCATAATTGGTGGGAACATCCTGGAGCACGGATACAATGCGTTCAAGGCCAAGGCCAGTATCAATGCTGGGTTTTGGCAGAGGCGTCATGGTACCGGTTTCATCCCTTTCAAACTGCATGAACACCAGATTCCAAAGCTCCAGGTAACGATCGCACTCACAGCCCACAGCACAATCGGGGCTGCCGCACCCAAAGGCTTCCCCCCGGTCAATGTGAATTTCGCTGCAAGGACCGCAGGGACCGGTGTCCCCCATGGACCAGAAGTTATCTTCTTCACCCAGGCGTACAATGCGATCTTCGGGCACCCCGATGTGATCCCGCCACAGTTTGTAGGCATCATCATCATCAAGGTAAACGGAAACCCAGAGTTTCGAAGGATCAAGCCCATACCCGTTGGTCAACAGATCCCAGCCGAATTCCAGAGCATTTTCCTTGAAATAATCGCCAAAGGAGAAATTACCCAGCATTTCAAAAAAGGTGTGATGCCGGGCCGTGTACCCCACATTTTCCAGGTCGTTGTGCTTTCCACCGGCCCTTACGCATTTCTGGGAGGTCACCGCCCGGTTGTAATCTCTTTTTTCATCACCGGTAAATACACGCTTGAACTGCACCATACCGGCGTTGGTGAACAAAAGCGTCGGATCATCCTGGGGAACAAGAGAAGAACTCCTCACGACCTGGTGATGATGTTTTTTAAAATATTCAATAAATATTCTGCGTGCTTCTTTACCTGTCATTAGCGTACTCCTGAGCCTTTTCCTTGAAAAGCCATTCACGGCATTGGTGTTATTATCCAAATATTATATTATTTTTGGGGCTGCCCGGCAGGGACCTCACCAGGCTTGGGGGCATTAACAGATATGCCAAGTTTTTCCCGCACCAGGCGCTGGATTTTTTCAAACAGGTCCGGATTATCCAGGAAAAAAGCTTTAACATTCTGACGTCCCTGGCCGATGCGCTCCCCGTCAAAGGAATACCAGGCCCCACTTTTTTCTATGATTTCCAGATCCACCCCCATGTCCAGCAGATCACCTGTCCTGGAAATGCCTTCCCCGTACATGAGATCAAATTCCACACTTTTAAACGGGGGTGCCAGTTTATTTTTTACCACCTTTACCTTGGTGCGGTTACCTGTGACATCCTGGCCATCCTTTATGGCTGCGGCTTTTCTGATTTCCATACGAACAGAGGCATAAAACTTCAGGGCATTACCGCCGGTGGTGGTTTCCGGATTGCCATACACCACACCGATCTTCATGCGAATCTGGTTGATGAAAATCACCGTGGTATTGGTTTTGGACATGGTGGCCGTTAATTTACGCAATGCCTGGGACATGAGTCGTGCCTGGAGTCCCATGTGGGAATCCCCCATCTCTCCTTCAATCTCTGCCCGGGGAACCAGCGCTGCCACGGAATCAACCACAATGATGTCAATGGCGCCACTTCGCACCAGCATATCGGCTATTTCCAGGGCCTGCTCTCCGGTGTCGGGCTGGGACACAAGCAGTTCATCACAATCCACCCCAAGCTTTCTGGCATAGGTGACATCCAGGGCATGCTCGGCATCAATAAAGGCCACAATGCCCCCCTGTCTCTGGGATTCGGCCACGGCATGGAGGGCCAAGGTGGTTTTACCAGAGGATTCCGGTCCATAAATTTCAATCACCCTGCCCCGGGGATATCCCCCCACACCAAGGGCTTTATCAAGGGCAAGTGAACCCGTTGGAATCACCGGGACTGCCTGCACTTCCCTTGCACCGAGTTTCATGATGGAGCCTTTCCCAAACTGCCGCTCTATCTGACTCATTGCCGACTTTACGGCTTTTTCTTTTTCCGTTGATTCCGCCATCTGCTTTATCTCCCACCCTGTTATTAAGGGTAATTTTGGACGTGGTTATACATCAATCGCTATTCACAATTATGGGGTCAACGGGGTCAGACTTGTGTTATTGGCGTTATCGAGCACCGTCTGTGCAAACGCCAAAACCAACAATAATGCCAATAACGCAAGCCTGACCTTTCCCCCAAATGGCCCATGTTATGACCAGGCCCGTAATTTTTTATTGTCAGGCCTGATCATCATTCCGGCCTTATGATCAAACCATCATTTTTTATCAAAAAAAGAACCTCAAAACAAGCCCGGTATAGAGACCTGCAAAAATATCATCCAGTACAATCCCTGCTCCTCCTGAGAATTGTCGTTCAAAATATCTTATCGGGAAGGGTTTTACAATATCAAAAAATCGAAACACCAGAAAGCCTGCAGACAAAGAAGAAAAGCCCACCGGTACACCGCACAGGGCCACCAGATATCCAGCCATCTCATCAATGACAATGGCACCGGGATCTTTTCTGTCAAATATCTTCTCCGCCTCCTGGGCCACCCAGATGGCCCCCATGATGAACAGCACCACGGCAAAGGTCTGCCATGATGGGGGTACAAGATTACAAAGCAAAACCAGGGGAATTCCCACCAGGGTGCCCCAGGTTCCCGGGGCCACCGGGGCATATCCCACCATGGCGCCGGTGGCCGCAAACATAAAAATCCGTTGTCCCAGGGTCATTTTTCACGCTCCTTTACCGTATTGTGGCCATGGCCTTTTTCATGAGCAATATCGAAATCATGATGGTGGTCATGGTCTTGTGAATGGGGATGGTCATGGGCCTGGTAATAATCATGCCCATGCATGCGCCCGCCGGAAAAATCATTACCCCCATCACAGTGAGAATCCATATTCTGAACATCGGATAAAATTCTAGCATACACATCCTTCAGGGGTATATTTTTTTCTTCAGCCAGACTGCGACACACCTCATACTCGGGAACAATACGCGGCTTCCCTGTGGGATCAATAATTTTTTTGGCTTTTATCCGCCCAAAGCAGGTGGGTACGGTAACAATTTCACGCTTAAGCACTCCCCGTCGAACCTTATTAAAACGCACACCGGTGGAAGAGCTCTGGGTTAAAATCAAATTCATTAATTCTTCAAGTGTCTCTTCATGACAGAGTACTTCCAGCCGGGTTCCAGGACGGTTTTTCTTCATATGCAAAGGCATGAAGCACACATCCAGCGCCCCTTGCTCAAAGAGCTTGTCCATCATATATCCCGACACCTCGGGATTCATGTCATCAATGGTGGTTTCCATCACCCACACCGTTTCCTGTTTAACAAAGGGCGTATCAGAACAGGACTCTGAGGTTCCGGTGATGACACGAAGCAGATTGGGTACACCGGTGTCTGATTTTCGCTTACCCGCCCCATATCCCACCTGGCCCATCAGCATGTCCGGCATGGACCCAAAGGACTGGGCCAGGGTGGTGATAATGGCGGCACCGGTGGGGGTGACATTTTCCATGCCTATGCACGAGGCCGTCACGGGAACCCCTTTTAAAATGCCCAGGGTGGCAGGAGCCGGTACCGGGATAATTCCATGGCTGCAGGTGACAAATCCCCTGCCAAGGGGCACAGGGGATGCATGAACCCTTTCAATGCCAAGGTATTCGGCACAGAGAAAAGACCCCACAATGTCCACAAGGGCATCAATGCCGCCCACCTCATGGAAGTGAACGGACTCCAGATCTGAACCATGGATGGCGGATTCGGCCAGGGCAATCTTTTGAAAAGCCCCAAGGCTTTGCTCAATCACCCGGGAAGAAAACGGTGCACTGGATATCAACGTTTTTATATCCCTGTAATTTTTTGGGGACACATTTTCCTGTTCGGTCACACAGATATCCATGGCTTTAATACCATTGCACCACACAGCTGTGGCTTTAATATCAAAACCCGTCAGGGGCATGGCGATAAGTTGTTCTTTAAGCCATGCCAAGGGCACCCCCAGATCAATGAGAGCCCCCAGAGTCATGTCTCCACTTGTACCGGAAAAAATATCAAAATAGGCAATCACGGCCACTTACAGATCTCCTTCAACATGAATGCGGATAATCTCCAGAAGCAGATGGGCAGTTCCCACCATGTCTTCAAGCTGTATGGACTCCCGCACAGTGTGTACATCGGTCATGCCGGTGCACAAAACGCCGGTAACAACGCCTTTACCAAAGAAAATATTGGCATCCGCCCCCCCGCCAATGGTTTTTATGGCCATGCCTTTCCCCAGATTTTCAGCGGCTCGGCAGGCCAGCTGAACCACCCGGTGATCTTCGGGAACATGTGTGGCGGGGAAATCCTGTTCCAGATCCACCTCCACGCGGGGAAGAGCGCCATTTTCTACTTTGAAAGAATCAGCGGCCGTGTAGAAACTGTTGATAATGGTTTCTGTTACTGTTTTTAATTTTGCCGTATCATGGCTTCTGGCCTCCCCATGGACAGTCACCAGGTCCGGAACGATATTGGTGGCCTTTCCACCATGAATCAACCCGATGTTGCAGGTGGTTTCTCCGTCAATCCTGCCAAGCTGAAGTCCGGAAATGGCCCGGGAAGCAACGGAAATTGCATTTATACCATTTTCAGGAAAGGCACCGGCATGGGCATCCTTGCCATGAATTTTAATGGTAAAGCGGTTGGCCGCCGGAGCCCGGGTGACAATGCCGTCCCGATCGGTGGAATCAAGAATGTATCCGATCTTTGCATCAATCATGGACAGGTCAAAGGCCTTTGCCCCTAAAAGCCCCACTTCTTCGGCCACGGTGAACACAACATCAATGGGGGGATGGGGCAGATTATTTTCCTTTATGACATCCAGCACCTCAAAAATAATGGCCAGTGCAGACTTGTCATCTGAACCCAGAATGGTGGTGCCGTCACTTGTAAAAACCCCATCTTCAAACACCACCTTTACCCCCCTGCCCGGCTCCACGGTATCCATGTGCCCTGAAAGGAGAAGGGGTTCAACATCCACGGTGCCTTTGAACTTTGCCACCAGGTTTCCACAGTTACCCCCGATGATTTTTCCTGCGCCATCCATGGTCACCGTGGCACCGCGTTGTTCCAGCATGGTTTTTAAAACTTCAGCAATCTGTGCCTCTTCCCTGGAAATGGAATCAATCTGGACAAATTGGGTAAAATTATGTGACAATCTCTGGCTGTTTATCATATACGCTCCTTATTTTTTTTAAGGCTTTATTACACCCCCAGCCCCTCTTATGCAATGGAGAAGCACATTCAATTTTACACAGGTAAAATTATTTCTCAAGCAAAGCCTTCAATTCCATGCATCGGTCTTTTCCCATCAGTATATTTCAGACTTGCTCACAATAGGAGCCATCTGTCACATTTAATAAGTCAGACGCATCCCCAAAGCGACCCATATTGCGACCAAGCCCCACATTTGTTCTTGCAGTATGCATGGATTCTTCGTATAAATTACATGGCAGAAGTCATCTGCCCCAACAAAAATTGAAACTCTCATCATTTCAGGGTCTTGGACTGAGTTTCTTATAAAAACAAAGCATTACACCCCGCTTTGTTCAAATTCCGGAAAATAATATTCCCCAAAGGAGACACAATGAGTGAATATGTAAATATGTTTGAAGGTAGTTATAACCCCTTTGATGCACTCTTCACCCTGCTGACCCAGGAAAAGGCACGGGTTGAAAAAGCCATCCAAACCAGAGGACAGTTTAATCCCGTGGCTTTGAGCACCAAACGACCGCTTAAAATTGGATTTGCCCCTGGAGACGGCATTGGCCCCATTGTGGCCGAGGCCGCCCGCACCATCCTTGAATCCCTTCTTGCCAAAGAGATTGAAGCCGGAGACATCTCCGTGGTGGAAATCCCGGACCTCACCATTGAAAAACGCCTGGAACTGGATGTGGTGGCCCCCAAGACATCCATTGATGTCATTGACCAGTGTGATGTGATCTTGAAAATGCCCCTGGAAACCCCGGACAGCTCCAAATATCCCAATGTACCCAGTGCCAATGTGTGGATGCGCCAGTACATGGACCTGTTTGCCTGCCAGCGCAATATTAAAAACGATGACATGGGCATTAATTTTACCGTGTTCCGGTGCAATCTGGGTACCCCCTACCAGGATGCAAAATCCGCAGGGGTTTCAAGCCTCAATGGACAGGAAGAATACGCCCTGTGCTTCTGGCCCCAGGCAAGAATAGACATTGAGCGCCTCACCCACATGGCCTGTCTCCATGCCGTGGAAAGAAAGTCCGGTGGTGTGGTGCTGAACTTTAAAGACAATGTAATCAAACCCGATGCAGCGTCTCTGAACTGGGCCAAGGCCTACATTGATGCCAATTTTCCTGATCTCGATTATTTAAGTGTCAAACCCGATGATTTTTCCTACACTGTGACCCAGCCGGAAAAACTCAAAGCCATGAAGGGCGAAAAAACCGGCAAAGAATTTCCCTTAACAACCCTGGTGTGCAACAATATTGTGGGGGACATGGCAGGGGATGAGGCCGGCATGTATGTGGGCGGCATTGGCGGTGTGGGATCTGCCAATTTATCCTTTACCCAGGGCATGTTTGAAGCAGGCGGCGGCACCGGTACCCGCATGATGCAGGAAAACCGGGGCCATTTTTCTTCCCCTGTGGCCGTGGTCAAGGCAACGGGTGAATTGCTTGACTTCATTGGATATCCTGATCTTATGACCGCTGTATTTAAGGCGGTGGATGCCCTGACAACGGCAAACCTGGTACCCAATGGCGGTAAAAACAGGGTTACCTGCCAGGAGGCCACCGAGTTTCTGCTAAAGCAGCTGGCGGGTTAAGGTTTGATAACAGGATCTGTCACCGTCACAATTGGTGGATCAACGGACTCTGGCTTGTGATCAAGCCCGTGAATTAACATATTCCCCGGACAGAACCCTATCCGGGGAATTAATGAATTACGACCGGAAAACTCATTTTTACTTCCAGGTTCGGAAAATCCAGGCAGTATGCCGTCATGCTCCCGAACTGCAGCCGGCCCTGAATGGTCAGATACCCGGCTTGAAACATGATAGACTTTCAGCGGAATTTGGCGGTTAACATCAAAACAAAAATGACCCTTGGCTTTTTTGGAACCTTTCCTGTAATCTGCCCAATACATTGTAAGGACAGCATTTATCAATGATCCGTCAATAGAAACAAGATCACCAAGATCTGAGTATTGGGCTGGCAAAACCTTGCGGGCTTTTTTACAAAGTTCCTCAAAGACATACTGAAGCTGTTCGAGCCCTCTATCATTAATGGCTTCACAAAAACTGCTGAGACTGATATCACCATCAGGCGCTATGTTGTTTTTGGCAAAATCATCTTCTTTCATGTACTGGACAAGATCCCTTGGGGACTCATGCTCTTGAAGGTGATAGAAGAATAAAGCATTGAGCTGGTCTTCAAAAGTCATTTTCAATGGCCGATACCCCCTTGAGTCAAACTTTTGTGGGGCCTCGGCAAAGCCGGGGGGTTTACTTTTGAAGTGTTTTATATTTTTTATCAACACGCTAGGACCTAACCGGACATCACTGATTTTTGGTCAACTTACTCTGAAAATCTTTGCCTTCATCTGGTTGTTTTATTGTGGCACTTAACACATACAAATTACAAAAAAATCAGTGGTACATTTTTGATATTCTATACCTGGATCGCAAAAATGTTCAATCTTTTGGTTGACAAGCCGTAGTGCCCTATTCTATATGAAAGGCCAAGATTGTTGAGGAACCTGTACCCTTTAAAAAAACAGATCTAATCAGCGGCAAGAAGTCGCTTCCTAACAATTCATAAAATTTATTGTTGAATCAAAAGCCATGAAGGCGACTCTCCGTGAACGGAGTACGTCCTTTTGTGGCTTTTTTTTTTGGGGGGAGCTTAAGACATGAGGAGAAAACAAAAACACATAAAAAAAGATAGAGTTAAAAACTCTTAAACAGTTCAGGTAAGGAAAGGCAGCTGCAACCGACAAAAGTAACCGCTGCCTTTCTCGGTAAGCCCCCTTGCCTTATCAGGAAGAATGCTTGGTGTTTTCATACCATCAAACCATCTTTCCTTCAAGTTTTTTCCAGTATCTAAATTTTATCAGAAATCAGGATCACTGTAGAATCAGACATAATGGCATTATTAAGGCTATTTTTTTTTGACCACACAATTAAAGAAAAGGTAAAGAAAAGGATGAAAAACAGATCTAACCGTATGATTATTTGGACCATTGTTATCCTATTTGTATATAGTTCTTCCAGCAGTGCAATGAGTAAAGAGGAAAATCCCTATAATTTAGGAGAAATCACTGTTACTGCTGCAAAGGTTGAAACGAGTATTGAAAAGACGCCGACTAACATTGATGTCATCACTCGCGAAGATATCGAAAGGATGCCTGAGGCAACCAATATCAATGAATTGCTGCGACAGGTACCAGGTTTATATGTTCCGCAATATCAATCCGGAGTGGCAAACGACGGAGTATATAGTTCAAGAGGTTCAGAGCCCACGACTTGGGGGCTTCGTTTCTTGGTCAATGGCATAGAATTCAATAAAGGGAACGGTTATACAGTGCCCACAAGAATCCCGATAAACGATATCGAACGGATTGAAATAATTAAAACCGCATCTGCTGAATATGGAGACCAGGCAGTAGGTGGGGTAATTAATGTTGTGACACGAGTTTCTCCCAAGCCATTGGAAGCAAAGGTAGGATTTTCATACGGTAGCTTTGATTATACAAATTTTTTTGGTGTGATCAACGGTAGCAATGACCGTTTGGAGTACTTTATGGATTTTTCTTTTTCACAGAGTGATGGTTATCAAGATAATGTTTTTTATGACCCGACAAGTTTTTATACACGGTTTGCATATGAATTTGATGATACCATGAAATTGGAATTCCACGGATCACATATGGACTCAAAAGGTGCTTGGCCCAAAACACTTACTCAAACCCAGTTCGATGCAGATCCAAGCCAGAATCCAGGCACATCAGACGCTTTTGAAAACGATTATAATTTAGCTGCTTTAGTATTAAAAAAGAAAATTGGAGAGAATGAGCTGCAAATCAAATTAACCGGAAAAGATGAATGGGTTACCATGAACTTTGGTTCTGACTTTGAATTTGACGAGTGGGAGATTTTCCCAGCCATCACATATGCGTTAAAGCATGAGATAGCCGGTATGGGTAATACAATTCTTTTCGGAGGAGAGTACCGTGAACATGAAATTATTAACCAAATGTTCACTGTTTTAAATGGTGTCCGCCAGACAAAGCTCAAAGACACTCTCCGAGAAGATATTTCATACGCAGCCTATATCATCGATGAATTGTCTGTTACAGATGCATTGACGGTATCCTTCGGTGCACGATTTGATTCTTACGAACAGAATCAAACGGGGAGAGTCAAAGTTTCCAATACAGTAGGGCAATCAGATGAGGCAATCAGCCCAAAACTGGGAGCAACGTATACGGTTAATAATGCATTAAATGTTTTTGCAGGCTTTAACAGCGGTTTTAAAAGTCCTGCTCGTGTTCCAGGAGCTGCATATTCATCAGGTTTAGATCCAGAGGAAGTCCGTTCTTATGAAGTTGGATTTAGAGGAAGTCCGCTCCCATGGTTGAATTATAATACCGCCCTGTTCCTGAACCAATATAAAAACAAATGGATCAAAACAGGACCAAACCCAACAGATCCTTACACAAACGCTGGGGAAACTGAGGCAAAAGGTATTGAGCTATCACTAAATCTTTCTTTTAATTCGGGGTTGTACTCCAGCATCAGCTATACATATCAAGAATCAAAATATGAGGATTTTATAGACTCTGGCGTTAATTACAACGGGAATTGGCTCGCAAACATTCCGGAACAACTTATTGGGTTGACTGTAGGCTATAACCATTCTGCATTTGGACAAATTTCTCTAACGGCAGATTACTTAGGAGATCGCTACTTTAATAAGGCAAACACATTAAAGGGAAATGATTACTGGGTTTTTGGCGCTAAATACAAAAAAGCATTTGACCAATGGAATCCGACGGTTTCTTTTTTTGTTAATGCAAAAAACCTTAGTGACGAAGAAGCTGTTGTATACGGATCAGGATCTCCTGGTTCCGAAAGCCTTGTACCAGTCTATGGCAGATCTATCACTACTGGAATTGAGTTTCTTTTTTAATCATTTTGACAATAATCTTCAAAAGGAAAATTTAATATCATGAGAGTTAATAACCGCCTTTTCCACTTGACACCAAATACAAAAAATATTTCCGGCTTGGTCTTCTTTCTTCTTATTATTTCATCCTGTATAACGCCTTTGTATGCCCACAATCTATGGATTATAGGTGACGCTAACAAAAACGGGGACGGAACAGTCCATCTCTACTTTGCACATAATGTTGGTCCTAGTGATGGAAATTACATCGAGCCAATTGCCAAAAGAGGGAAAACATGGCTCCAGACGACAAATGCGGAACCAAACCAAATTAAATTAAATGATGAGGTTACAGAAAATGGTCTAAAATATCTAAAAGGAGATATAGGAGAAATAAAACCACCATTTTCATTGGATCACAGTAGTTTGTATGGCATCTATCATGGTCGGCTTGATTTTTTCTACGGTCGATATATCCAAGTAAATAAAGCTGAAGAACTTTCTGGTTTGGCAGAGTCACCTCACATGCCTTTTCAAATCGTACCTGTTGGGATAGAAAATGGGCTCTTACTTCGTGTGATGTTTTTTTCAAATCCTTATCCACGGTCAGAAGTAACGCTTTTGTCCTCTGACGGTACTGAAAAACAATTTAAAACAAATCAAAAAGGGGAAGTTTTAATACCTATTAATAAAATCGGAACCTATCATTTATGCGCATACGCATTTGAACACGATGCTGCTGGTGCCTTCGAATATGAAGCGTTCAAAGGGATAATGTATGGATCAACGTTGACGATCAATTTTTCAAAAAACTCGAAAAAATAATCTAAAAGATCTATGTAATGCAATCTTGTCTGGTTTAATTTTTATTTAAGAAGGTAGGCTACAGGCATGCCGGTTTCTGCGTATTCAGCCAGGATCTTTCGCAGCAATGCCGGTTCTTGCTCGCTTAAAATTTCATCAGGCAGCCGGGTCTCTTGGGGTTTGGATCTGATGCGTCTTTGACCGGAAGCATTTTTTATCTTATCCTGGGGATAAATTTGTGCAATTTGCTTGCCCGTTCGCCTGTCCACAAGCCAAGCAGCGGATTTGTTCCAATCGGTAAAACCTACTCATCTCAGCGAGGAGTTTCTCAGCAACTGGATTATAAGATCATTCAGTTCGGAGAAATTGAGCAGTTCGGAGAAATTGAGGCAAAAAGTGAAAATTTCGATTGCGCTGAAAAACGTCCCCGGGGTCGCAGACCCCACTTTGAGGAAAAAATCAAAAAATCCAGGAAGTTGCTTTCGATTATTGAAAATCATGAAAACTTGGGTAAAATAATCTGCGATTGTGAAATTGAAAAACTGGACAAAGCCGCTAAGGATTGCGCTCAATCTTTTCAAAGATCAAGTTCCTGCGTTGAAGGGAGGAAGCACAACTTGCTCTGCGGCACCAAGGGATTCATCAACTGAGCAACCGACATTTGCAAGCGCTCACAGTCATACACAATTATTACGTTAAAAGACGGGACGAAACAACGGCTGCCGGAAGATTTTTTGAGGCTGAGCCGAATGACTTATTTGAATTTTTACTGGATAAAATGGATTATCCAGCACGACCAAGAAATTGTAAAAAATTAGTTACTTAGAGGTTGGTGGGCGGAGTTAGAATCAAGCCCAAACGTAACAGCAACGACAGATAAAGGATTAAATGGATTATAGCGTGATGTTTGAGGGGCAATTGCGTTTTTCTTCCTCAAAAAGACTTATGACTCAAGAATAATTCCAAAGAGTTATGTTTTACTGGATATGGTGATAGCAAAAAACTATCCGAACCATTATTTTTGTTACTATCTTAATAATATCAATTTTTGTCAAAAAAATATCTGATTTTTTTTGGAATACCACATAAAAAAACCCGAACAGAAACCAGTCTGTTCGGGGTTTTTTATACTTTTTATTTGTGTGATGTTGGTGTACGGACTGCCTTGCCTACACCTCAGGACGCGGATAAAGCCCGCTTCTCTCCACGATCTCCGGCACCTTCTCCTCCCACTCAATGGCCATGATGTGAAAGCCTGCGATGCCCTCCACCTCTTTTAAGCGCTGGATGTGCTCAACGCAGATGTCAATGCCTTCCTGGGCCTGTTTTTTCTTTTCCACCCCGGCAAGGCGGGCAATGATCTCATCGGGGACATCCATGCCCGGCACCCGGTTTTTCATGAACTTGGCCATGGGCGCTGATTTCATGGGGGTCATACCGGCCATGATGAATGTCTTTTCATGCAGTCCACGGTCTCTCACCCGTCGCATCCACTCCTCAAATTTATCTATATTGTAAATACACTGGGTTTGGATAAATTCCGCCCCACAGGCTATTTTCTTGGCCAGGCGCGGCACCCGGATTTCAAAGGGATCGGCAAAGGGATTGGCTGCGGCCCCCACAAACATCCTGGGGGGGCGTTTAATGTCATCCCCCCCCAGAAATTTTCCTTCATCGCGCATGTGACGTACCGTCTGGACCAGCTGCATGGAATCCAGATCATGGACATTCTGTCCCTGGGCGCAGTCCCCGAAACTTTGATGATCCCCGGAAAGGCACAGCACATTGTGAATATCAAAGGAGGCTGCCCCCAAAAGATCACTCTGCAGGGCCACCCGGTTGCGATCCCTTGTCACCATCTGTAAAATGGGTTCAAGCCCCATCTGTTTTAAATGAATACAGGCAGCAAGGGAACTCATGCGGGTCATGGCAGTCTGATTGTCGGTGATGTTCACCGCATCCACATGGTCTTTTATCAAAGCCCCTTTGGAAGTCACCGCTTCGGGGTCACTGCCCCGGGGGGGACCGCATTCTGAAGTCACTGCAATGTGCCCCGATCTAAAAACCTTCTCAAGCTTGCTTGGTGTGTTCATCTTCATACCTGGACATCCTCCCTTGACACAGTTCTGGGTCCACCGGCCCGCTCCGTTGACCAGTCCTTGATGGGGGTCACAATTTCGTAGTCATCCAAGCGATCCAGATCCCTCAATCGATCAATGATCAGCTGCCATGCACAGTCCACATCCTTGTTGATCTCGCACTTGCCGCCGGTGGAACCGCCGCAAGGACCGTTCATCACCCGCTTGGCGCACCGGGAGATGGGGCAGATACCGGCGGTGGTGGCCAGCACACAGGACCCGCAGGCCTGGCACCGCTCCGTCCACAACCCTCTTTTTTCCGTGGCCCCCAGAAAGCAGGTATTCACCCCGGGGATCAAAGGCGTGGTGTGATATTTTTCCGCCATGAACTGCACCCCCACCCCACAGGCCAGGGAGAGCACCGCATCATAGTTGTCCATGACATTCCGGATCTCCTCCAGGTATTCATGGTCACACTGCCGTTCCAGGGTATGTTCATCAAAGGTTTTCTTCTGGCCCTGCTGGATAAAATGCATTCTAAGGGCCGATGCCAGTACCTCCACCTCTTTTTTCCCACCGGCCTCGCACACAGTGACACATTCGTTACACCCCAACACCAGGATTCGGTCGTAGGCCTTGACCGTTTCTATGATCTCTTCAATGGGCTTTTTATCGGCTACTATCATATCTCAAACCTCATTTAACAGGGTTATCATGCCGCAGTTTTCTGGGCTTCAAGGGCCGTTCTCACCGGGCTTGGTCCAAGGGCTCTGATCTTTTCGTCCATTTCTATGGCATACTGGGCAAACAAGGGGCCTTCACCGGAGGACAGGTTATACATCTGAACCCGTTCACCGCCCACCCCCACCTTATCCAGAATGGCAGCCACCTGCTCCACCCGTTTTCTTGCCCTGAAATTACCGGTTTTAAAATGACAATCTCCCTCCATGCATCCCACCACAAACACGCCATCGGCCCCTTTTTCAAAGGCTCTGAGCATATGGATCACATCCACCTTGCCCGTGCAGGGCAACCGAATGATTCTAAAGTTAGCGGGGCATTTCAATCTCATGGAACCTGCCAGGTCCGCAGCAGAGTACCCTCAGTAATTGCAGCAGAAAGCCAGAATGACCGGTTCAAAATCTGTGCTCATATTCCCCCCTCCAGCAAAGCTTCCACCTTGCTTAGCAATTGATTGTCTTCATACCAGTTGAGCTTGATGGTTTTGGCCGGGCACTCGGATACACACACCCCGCAGCCCTGGCACAGGGCCGGATCGATGTAACTTTTCCCCTCCTCATTGATCCGGGGAACGGAAAAAGGACAGGATCTGACACAGATAAGACACGATGCGCAATGATCCGGGTCCACCAATGCCGTCACCGCTGACAACGTAAGAAAGTCTGAGGAGAGATAGGTGGTGGCCCGGGAGGCAGCAGCCATGGCCTGGGCGATGGTCTCTGTGATAAGTTTGGGGCTGTGAGCCGTTCCACAGATAAACACCCCTTCGGTGGCGGCATCCACCGGACGTAATTTCACATGGGCCTCAATGAAAAAACCCTCTCTATTGCGACCGGTCTTGATGATGGTGGAAAGCTCTTCGGTGTCTGCTGCTGTCACACCGGCACTTAAAGCCACCAGATCAGCATCCACGGCAAGTTTTCTTCCCAGCACATGATCAGTGAAGGTGACGGTGAGTCCGTCAGAGCCTTTTTCCACAACTGGCGGATCTTCGGGATCAAACCGGAAGAAAAGCACCCCTTTGTTCCGCGCTTCGGTGTAATAATGCTCCAGCATGGCGTACATGCGCATATCCCGGTACAGGATAAACACATCAGCATCGGGGTTGAGTTCTTTGATGTGCAGGGCGTTCTTTATGGCACCCTGGCAACACACCCGGGAACAATTGGGATTGTTTTCGTTTCTGGATCCCACACACTGGATCATCACCACCTGCTGCAGGTGATCGGCACCCCTTTCTTCCAGCATTTCCCCCAGTTCCAGCTGGGTAACAACCTCATCGCTGTCGGTGTACCCATATTCCGTTGGCACATACTCGTTGGCACCGGTGGCCACAATCATGACCCCGTGCTCGATTTTACGTTCATACATGCCGGGACCCACCAGAACCTCTGTGGTGAAGTTACCCTTATATCCGGTGAAGTCCACAATCAATGCCTGTTTGAGTACCTGGATTTTATCATGGGCCTCCACCTTGCCGGCAAGTTCTCCCACAAATTTACGGATATCGTTCCCTTCAATGGTGTGGTACAGTTTATTGCCAAGACCGCCAAGGACGGCTTCCTTTTCCAGCAGCACCACCTCAAATCCCTGGTTTGCAAGACCCAGGGCCGATGTCATACCGGCAATCCCCCCCCCAATGACAAGAGCTCTCACCGTCACGGTGATTCTCTTTTCATGGAGGGGGGTCAATGTCGCAGCCCTTGCCACGGCCATTTTTACCAGATCCTTGGCCTTATTTGTGGCCTTTTCCGGTTCATGGAAATGCATCCAGGAGTTTTGGTTTCGGATGTTGGCCATCTCAAAGAGATATTTGTTAAGCCCACTCTTTTCCAAGGTATCCATGAAAATACCTTCGTGGGTCTTGGGGGTACACGAGGCCACCACCACCCGGTTCAGGCGATGTTCCTGGATAATCTCCTTCATGATATCCTGGGCATCCTGGGAGCAGGTAAAAAGGTTGAGTCCGGTGTACACCACCCCCGACAATTTGTCGGCATAGGCGGCCACGGAATCCACATCCACTATACCCGCGATGTTGATGCCGCATTTGCACACAAAAACGCCGATGCGGGGTTCTTCACCGGTGATGTCTCTTTCTTCTATCACTTCCACACTTCTGGTACAGGTATCCCTTGCCGCCACCAGGGCCATGCCCGCCGCACAGGCAGCACCGCTTGCCTCGGTGACAGAAGAAGGAATATCCTTGGGTCCCTGGAACACACCGGAGACAAAAACGCCTGGCCGGGTGGTCTCAAGGGGATGAAAGGGGGATGTTTTTGCAAACCCGTATGGGTCGGTCTCCACACCGATGCGTTTGGCAAGATCCCGGTTTTCCTGGGGGATCTCAAGGCCCACCGAAAGAATGACCATGTCAAATTCCTCCCGGTGCATCTGTCCTTCTTCATCGGCATAATTTAAAATAAGATTGCCCGTTGTCCGGTCCTCGTCCACACTGTGGACCCGGGATTTAATAAATCTTACATTCTCCTCATCTTTGGCCCGGAGGTAATATTTTTCATAGTCTTTGCCAAAGGTACGCATGTCCATGTTAAAGATGGCGCAGTCCAGGGGTTTTTCCGAATGCTCCTTGGCAATCATGGCATCTTTAATGGCATACATGCAGCACACAGAAGAGCAGTAGCCATTGCCGCAGCGATTGGTATCCCGGGAGCCGATGCACTGGAGCCAGGCGATTTTTTCCGGCTCCTTTTCATCGGAAGGACGCACCAGATGACCCATGGTGGGCCCACCGGCACTTAAAATCCGCTCAAACTCCAGACTGGTCATGACATTGGGCGATCGTTTGTACATGTACAGATCATCCAGGCCCGACGGATCAAAGGGTTTACTGCCGGAGGTCATGATCACCGACCCCACATCAAGATCTCGGTATTTCACCTGCTGAAAATGGTCAATGGCACCGGCAAGACAGACATCCACACATTGATAACATTCCGAGCAGATACCACAGGAAAGGCACCGGGTGACTTCTTCAAGGACAGCTGCCTCGGGAAGTCCCATGCCCACCTCCTTGAAATTTCCCTCGCGCTGTTCCACGGATAATTTTGCAGCCGTAACCCTTGCCCTTTTTGGCTCCTGGGACACATCGGGTTTTTCAAAGGTAAACACCTTTTCCCTGTCCTTTGCCAGATCTTCTCCCTGGACAAAGCGATGGATGCTTTTCGCCGCCTCTTTACCGCAGGCCACAGCATCCACAACGGATTTGGGACCATAAAACACGTCCCCTCCGGCAAAAACCCAGGGAATGGGGGTCTGCAGGGTAACGGGATCAGCGGCGATGCCGCCGGGCGGGGTGAGTTTTATGGACTCTTGTTCGGCAAAGGGCAGTTCCGCCATCTGACCAATGGCAATGATCACATGGTCAGCATCAAGGGAAATGAGATCCGTGGTATCATACTGGGGATTAAATCGACGATTTTCGTCAAAAACAGCAGTGCAGCGTTTAAATTCAGCACCGGACACCCGGCCGTCTTTTTCTATGAACCGCACCGGCCCCCGGCTGTTGACGATTTCAACCTTTTCTTCCAGGGCTTCTTCCACCTCATAATCCCAGGCCGGCATCTCGTCCCTGGCCTCCAGGCAGACCATGGTGACATCCTGTGATCCCAGTCGCCGGGCCGTTAATGCCACATCCACGGCCACGTTGCCACCGCCAATGACCACCACCTTTCCGTCCAGTTTTGAAGCAGTTTTAAGGGCGGACTGCTGTAAAAAAGTAACCCCCTTCTGCACCCCATTAAGGGATTCACCTTCAACGCCAAGCCCCCTGCTGCCATGGAGACCGGTGCCCAGGAAAAGGGCTTGATATCCATCTGATTTAAGACTTTCCAGGGAGATATCCTCTCCAAAGGTAACCCCGGTTTTAATTTCAACACCCATTTTTTCAATGACTTCAATTTCCCGGAGCAGTTCATCATTGGGCAGCCGATACTCAGGGATACCCACAGCCATCATGCCGCCCTTCACCGGGAGTTTTTCAAATACCGTGACCCCATATCCCCGCTTTGCAAGATAATAGGCAGTGGTCAACCCCGCAGGGCCTGAACCCACCACGGCAATCTTTTCGTCTCTTTTTTCCTCTGTCTCCGGGATATAGGGATCATCCGATGCGAAATCCTCGTCGGCAAGGAAACGATGCAGGTATTGGATGGCCACCGGGGCTTCCACATCCCCCCGGGTACACTCGGATTCACAAGGGTGATGACACACCCGGCCACATGACCCGGGAAAGGGATGTTCATCTTTAAATAATTTCAGGGCCTCCCGGTATTTTCCTTCATTGATCAGGGCCACAAAGCCCTGGATACTCACATGGGCAGGGCAAGTTGCCTTGCAGGGGGCCGTGGATCGTTTGGAGATGCCATAGGCCCCCGGAATGGCCTGCTCATACTGTTTAAATATAGCCTTGCGGGTGGCAAGTTTCTGGTTATGCTCACTGGGAAAATCCACCGGGCAAACCTTGGTACACTCGCCACAGCTGGTGCATTTTGAAATATCAATATATCTGGGATTTTCTTTAATGCGGGCGGTGAAATTACCCTGCTCGCCCTCAAGTTCAATGAGTTCCGTGTTGGTTAACAATTCAATGTTTAGATGCCGGCCGACCTCGACCAGTTTTGGAGAAATCACTCACATGGTACAGTCATTGGTGGGAAAGGTCTTGTCCAGCTGGGCCATCATGCCACCAATGGCCCAGGTTTTTTCCAAGAGATACACGTAATAACCGGAATTCGCCAGATCAATGGCAGACTGCATACCGGCGATACCGCCCCCCACAACCATGACGGATCCTGCGGGACTCCCATTTCCTTTCGCTTTGTCCAACATGTAATATCCTCCTAACCGTTCAAACCGTCCATGACACCCAACACCTCGGGAAGCTTGTGCTCCCAACCCAGTGTGGAAACATTCACACCACCAAAACCTTCTTTTTTAACGGCTTCAATGGTCTCCCGGGCCATGCGGGTACACTCCCTTACCTTGTCCGATGCCTTTAACACACGGTTCACAATGGTATCGGGCATATTCACATAATTGACATTCCTGGCCATGTAACGGGCCATGCCAAGGGATTTTAAAAGCAATACCGTGGGAATTATCTTGGCGCCATATTTATCCGCAGTCTTAAAAAAAGGCTGAGTCATGCTGAATTCAAACAAAGGCTGGGTGATGAAAAATTGAACGCCTGCATCCATCATTGTCTTCATCCGATCCAGTTCTGCCTCCCTGTCTGCTCCCCGGAGACAGGTGTTTAACGTACTTCCCTTTAAAAAATCCGGGGAACCATTAAGCTCCACCCCCGCCATATCGCGGCCCTTTTCAAGGGAAGCCATCCCCGAAAGAAGAGTGTCAATGTCCACATCATACACGGCCTTTGCCGTGTGATGATCTCCAAAGCTTGGGTCTTCACCGGTGACCACCATCATGCTGGTGATACCACAGGCTCCAGCAGCCAAGAGATCTCCCTGGAGTGCCAGTCGGTTTCGATCACGGCAACTGACCTGCATCACCGCATCAAACCCCTTTGTTTTCAGCAGAAGGGCTGCACCAAGCGAGCTCATGCGCATTACCGCATTACCCATTTCCGGGATAATAAATGCATCGGCGATGCCTTTCACCCCCATGGCGCCATCAACCATTGCTGAAACATCTGTGCCCTTGGGAGGCTCAATTTGAACCAGACAGGCGAATTCTCCCGCCTCAAACCTTTTTCTAAACGCCATAAACACCTCCGAAAAAGTGGAATAGTTTAAATGTCCGGGAGGGCTGAGGCCTGCTATATTGCTACTTTTGCCTGAATTGTCCCCTGAGCCCTTCTCTATGGATGCTGCCTGAAGAAAATGAAACTGAAATTTGGATACTGAAATTTGGATCTGACTCACCGGCGTTAAGGAAACGGGCATATCAACAGGAGAAGGTCGGAGAATCTTCAGAAAAAACGCCGTTGAAATCAAGGCAGGAAAAGTCAGAAACTGCCCATTTCCAGGGAAAACACACGTTTTTCCCTTTAGTATTTTATACAACCAATATTTTTTTATATCTATTTACTAATTGAATTAGCATCTACTTGTCAAGAGTTATTTATTCACTGAATAAGATTTCGCTGAAGGCAGGTATGGGGATATCATCAAAGAGGAAAAGATTTGATAATAAAAAATTATCTTAATAATTTCAGATATTTTTAAGATTTATAAGACGTTGATAAATTTCCTTGCGGGGGATGTTCAATTTTCGCGATATCTGCTTGGCAAGACGAGAAGGAGGTTGATCACTGGTGGCAAGGGCTTCTTGGAGCATACGATCCATGTCATCTGCGGCGGGGGGAGCCTGAGGAAGGGCATCTTCCCAAGCCACAAAGACGACGCATTCACCTTTGACAACGGATTTTTCCTTCAGGGTATCCATAATGGTGGACAGCTTTCCCCGGATAAACTCCTCATGAATTTTGGTGATCTCCCGGGCCACCATAGCCGGGCGGTCGCCAAAAACAAGCAGTAGTTCTTCCAGCAGCGCAATGATTCGCCGGGGAGATTCATAAAAAACAAGGGTGGCCGGTTCATCTTTCAGCCCTTCCAGAAGCCGGCGACGTTTTCCCTGTTTTCGATGGAGAAAGCCCATGAACATAAAGGCATCTGTGGGAAGACCGGCCACACTTAATCCGGCGATGACAGCCGAAGGTCCAGGAACGGGAACCACCCGGATACCCTGGTCAACCAGTTCTTTCACCAGCTGATATCCCGGATCAGAAATCGTGGGGGTTCCGGCATCAGACACAAGGGCAAGATTTTGTCCCTGGAACAGCTTTTCCAGAAACAATTTCAGGCGTTCCTGTTCATTATGCTCGTGGCATGAGATCAAGGGTTTTTTAATGTCGTAATGGGAGAGCAGCTTTGAAGTATGGCGGGTATCTTCGGCGGCTATGAGATCCACTTCTTTGAGTGTCCGGACGGCCCGGAAGGTAATATCTTCAAGGTTACCGATGGGGGTGGCCACCACAAACAAGGTACCTGTTTTGACAGGGGATGAAAGCGTCATTATACTCCCTGAAAGGCATTGGGAATCAGGTCAAAAACAAATTGCCCCTTTTGTTCCACCATGGCCACCACATCAAAGCGAATACGGGTATCATGGATCTGATGCTGTTTCAAATAATAGGTGGCAACGGCAATGATCTTGTGCTGCTTGGAGGCATTGATCGCCTCCCTGGGACTGCCATGGCGAAGTCCCCTGCGGGCCTTTACCTCAATGAAAACCAGGGTGTCTTCATGGCGGGCCACAATGTCAATTTCTCCATAACGGGTGGTGAAATTCTGCTCCACAAGGGTGTAGCCCCGGGAGAGAAGGAATTCAAGGGCAGCCGCTTCTGCCCGCTGGCCAAATATCTGAGCGCTGTTTTTCATTACCGGACACCCCGAAAAGTTTTCCGGTGAACCGGAGAAGGACCACATTCAAGCAAAGCAGCCCGGTGCATGGCCGTGGGATATCCCTTGTGGCGATCAAAGCCATACTGTGGATACTGCTCATGGAGGGTTTTCATTATGCGATCCCGGGTCACCTTGGCAATGATGGATGCAGCGGCAATGGAAATACTTCTGGCATCGCCCTTGATCACCGCCTCCTGGGAAAGGGGTGAGTCAATGGTGAATTTACCGTCGATCAGCAGATAATCCGGCCCGGGGTCAAGGCCTTTTACCGCCCGCACCATGGACAGAAGAGATGCCTGCAAAATATTAATCTTGTCGATCTCTTCCACCGTGGCAAGGCCCGTTGAAACGGCAAGGGCCTGTTCCATGAGGATATCAAAAAAAATATCCCGCTTACGGGGGGTTAATTGCTTGGAATCGGTAATGCCGGCAACGGCAAAGCCCGAAGGCAGTATCACCGCAGCAGAAACAACAGGACCGGCAAGGGGTCCCCTGCCGGCCTCATCAACACCGGCCACAGACCGGAATCCGGCCTGCAGCGCCTGTTCTTCAAATAACCACATGGAAGTCAAAATTAAACGATACGTCTTTCTTTAATTCTGGCCGCCTTACCCCGCAGATTTCTGAGGTAATAAATTTTGGAGCGTCGAACGCGACCATGGGTTACTACTTCAATCTTATCAATGGCAGGCGAATTCAAGGGGAAAATTCTCTCCACACCCACGCCGCCGGATATTTTTCTGACGGTGAAACGGGCACCGGTCATTCCACCGGTCTTTTTAATGACAACACCCTGGAATATCTGAATACGTTCCTTTTCACCCTCTTTGATTTTTGCATGAACCTTGATGGTATCCCCTGCCCTGAAATCGGGCATATCAAGACGCAACTGCTCCATTTCCAACCGTTGCAATACATTCATTTTTAATTATCCTCCAAACACTATTTTATTCAACTCTCATGAGTCGACACAATTTCTGTCATGGCAGATCCGGTCCAGAATAATGGACACCGCAGATCGCACCGAAAGGTGATTATAGCCGTTGATCCCCTGAACAGGTTCAAGTATATAATCACAGTTCTGTATAAATTCCGAAGACATCCCCCAGGCAGTACCAAAGGTAATGATATGGGAGGCATCATTTTCAAGCTGCCGTGCCATGGTTTTAATGGGCACGGAATTATCATGGCGCACGGCACTGGTGGCTATGGTCACCACCGGCATGTGACGTTCATTTTTAATATCTTGAACCGCATCTTCAAAGGTGGACACCACCCGAATCAATTCCAGGGCCTGTTTCCGAAAAGGATTCAGGACGCCTCCCACGCCGTCGGTCCAATGGGCTATCACCTCATGGGCCAGCACCTGCTGATCCATGAGAGGGGTCACCACATAAAACCCCTTTACGCCAAAGGTAATGGCCGCCCTTGCAATGTCATGCATATCAATGGTGGTCAGGGCCGATGCAATGGTATTTCCCTTTTTATTGGATACCGGGTAATGGATCAGCGCCAGATAAAGATTATTCTTTGACAAGTGCTTCAATCTCCCTGCACCACATTTTAAGACAGGCCTTTTCATCGGCGCTCAGTTTCTCTTTATGGAAAAGATCAGGCCTTTTTATAAATGTACGCTTCAAAGAAGACGACTGACGCCATTTTTCAATTTCTCCATGGTTTCCGGACAACAGCACCTCGGGCACCGTCATGCCTTTGAATTCAAAGGGACGGGTGTAATGGGCATGCTCCAGGCGATGGTGCTGAAAGGAATCCATTTCAGCAGACAATTCTCCACCCAGCACACCCGGCAGTAAGCGGGTCACCGCATCCATGATCACCATGGAAGCAAGCTCACCACCGGTCATGACATAATCACCTATGGACACTTCTTCATCCACCACGTCATGGTAAATACGCTCGTCTATGCCCTCATATCTGCCGCACACGAAAATGAGGTTTTCACCTCTGGCTGCAAACCTTTGGGCATGCTTCTGCTCAAAGGGCTTTCCCTGGGGAGACATGAGAAGCACCCGGGCATCTCCAGTTCTTTTCCTGGCTTCATCAATGGCCCGGGACAGTGGCTCCGGGGTCATGACCATGCCGCATCCCCCGCCATAGGGTCTGTCATCCACACTTTTATGGCGATCAACAGCAAAATCCCGGATATTGATACAGCTGCCTGCAATCAAAGACTTTTCCCGGGCACGGCCAATGATACCATGATCAAAAAAAGCAGACAGAAGTTCAGGAAAAAGGGTCAGAACGGTGAATTGCATACCGTTTTTTTTCCCCGAATTTTCTGTTTCCCCGGGGGCAGTAATGTCCAGAACCATGCTTACAGGCCTTCCGGCAGATCAATGCGCATGGTGCGGGTTTCAAGATCAATATTCAGAACCACATGGGCAAGATAAGGAACCAGCACCTCTCTTTTCCCGCCTGTTACCACAAACACATCATTGCTTCCCGTGGGCATCACATGATCAATGGTCCCCAGAATACCCTGATGGATATCGGTTACCGTCATGCCCACCAGATCTTTCCAGTAATAGGTATCCGGCTCCAGCTCCGGCAGGTCTTCACTTGAAATAAGGATTTCATGCCCCACAAGGGTTTCTGCCACATTGACATCTACGCCTTCCAGCATCAGCAGCAATCCTTTTTTGTGGGGAGATGTCCGAATAGCCGTGTACCACTGCCCCCGGCCTTCGGGTGGACGTATAAACAGCCGGGAGCCGGGTTCAAAGGGCGCTGTGGAGTCTGCATGGGATTTCACCTTCAAAAACCCTTTTAAACCGTGAACGCCCGAGACATAACCCATGGTCAGCAGAACAGATGAATCCATTTACTTATTCCACAATCTCCAGCACGGTTCGTTTTTTCAACTTTGCCGATGCCGCACTTAAAATGGTTCTCATGGCCCGGGCAGATCTGCCCTGTTTTCCAATCACCTTTCCCAAATCCTCTTTTGCCACCTTCAATTCCAGTACTGATGTCTTAGTCCCCTCAACTTCAGAAACTTCTACCGCCTCAGGATTATCAACCAGCGCCTTTGCAATGTATTCAATCAGATCCTTCATAAATCCATCTCCTTCTATTGGGGTGTTGAGAATTTGGATGATCCACACAACTTATCAGGCAGGATTGGAACCAAAACCCTGCTTTTTAAGCAGGCTTTTCACGGTGGTTGTCGGTTGTGCACCTTCGCCCATCCAGTATTTGATTCTATCTTCTTTCAGTGTCACAGCAGCAGGGTCCACCATGGGATCATAGGTTCCCAAGGTCTCAAGAAATCTGCCATCTCTGGGGTACTCTGAATCTGCTGCCACAATTCTGTAAAAAGGCTTCTTTTTTGCACCGCGCCTTGCCAATCTGATCTTTACCGACATATCGTTCTTTTCTCCTTAAAACGGCAGCATGCCCTTTAATGATCGCATGCCACCTTTATTAAACTTCTTCACCATTTTCATTGTCTGGGTGTAACTTTTGAGAAGCTTGTTCACATCCTGCACCGTGACGCCGCTTCCCTTTGCTATTCTTTTTTTTCTGCTGCTCTTGATAATTCCATGATTTTTACGCTCATCCGGGGTCATGGAATTGATAATTGCCTCGATCCGCACAAATTCGCGCTCATCAATGTTTATACCTTTGAGCTGCTTGCTGTTCACCCCTGGCAGCATCCCGATAAGATCCTTGATGGAGCCCATTTTTTTAACGGATGCCATCTGATCCCGGAAATCCTCCAGGGTAAACTGATTCTTTTTCAATTTCTTTTCAAGGGCTTCAGCCGCCTTGACATCCACCGCCTCCTGGGCCTTCTCAATAAAAGAAAGGGTATCTCCCATGCCCAGAATCCGTGAAGCCATGCGTTCGGGATGAAAAGGTTCAAGGTCCGTTGACTTTTCTCCCACACCGATGAACTTCAAGGGTTTTCCCGTAACCGCCTTGATGGAAAGGGCCGCACCGCCCCTGGCATCTCCATCCATTTTGGACAGAACAACCCCATCAAGTCCCACCGTTTTATCAAAGGAACCGGCAATATTCACCGCATCCTGACCGGTCATGGCATCCGCTACCAGCAGGATTTCCGACGGGTGAACCCCTTTTTTTATAACCTGAAGTTCCGCCATGAGCGCTTCATCCACATGAAGTCTGCCGGCGGTATCCAGAATCAATATATCATATCCTTTTTCTCTGCCCATGGCAACTGCCTGTTCACAAATGGCAAGGGGCAGCATGTCCGTGGTTGATGGAAACACGGGCAGATCCAGCTGTTTTCCAATTTTTTTCAATTGGTCAATGGCGGCGGGTCTGTACACATCCACGGGCACCAGGAAAGGTTTCTTTCCTTTTTTTCTTAAATAAAGGCCCAGCTTACCTGCGGTGGTGGTTTTACCCGACCCCTGCAGGCCCACAAGCATGACAGCAAAAGGGGATCTTCCCTCAAGATTGAGTCCTTTGTGGGAATCCCCCATCATCCGGGTAAACTCATCAAACACAATCTTGATAACCTGCTGTCCGGGGCTGAGGCTATGCATCACCTCCTGGCCCAAGGCTCTCTCTTTTATATCGGATATAACTTTTTTTGCAACCCTGTAATTAACATCTGCCTCAAGAAGCGCCATACGAACCTGCTTTAACCCCTCTTCAATATTCTTCTCCGTCAGGGTCCCACGGCCTCGCAGTTTCTTGAATGCTGAATTTAACTTGTCACTTAAGTTGTCAAACATGAAATAAAGTCACACCTCTGGCATTGATTAAAAATTCTTGAATTTAATATGAATCCCGTGATAAGTCAAGGAAAAACAAGTGCACATGAATGCAAAGGAATCACATAGAACATGATGGAAGATATAAAAAATTACAGCCGCACCGACCTGGAAAAATGGTTTACAGATCAGGGCATGAGGTCCTTTCGGGCAGGCCAGATATTTAAATGGATTTATCTGCGCCAAGCGGATTCTTTTGAAGAAATGACCGACCTTGCCAAGGACTTAAGGCAACGCCTTGAGACCCGTTTTTCCATTCCACGTCTTGATATTGAGCGCACCGAAGTCTCAGCGGATGGGACAGAAAAACTGCTGTTCCGGCTGATTGATGGAAAATACATTGAGGCGGTACTAATTCCCCAGAAAGACCATTACACCCTGTGCATATCCTCCCAGGCCGGATGCCGTCAGGCCTGCAGATTCTGCCTCACGGCCAAGGGCGGATTTCAAAGAAACCTTACCTGTGCGGAAATCGTCTCCCAGGTGCGGGATGCCAGGCGTTACCTCAAAGAAAAGCATGAAAATACCCCGCTTTCCAACATCGTATTCATGGGAATGGGGGAACCCCTGGATAACTATGATGCCGTGATCAAGGCCCTTTCCATCATAACAGACAGTGATTACGGATTAAAATTTTCCCCCCGCCGGGTCACAGTATCCACCTGCGGCCTGGTACCGAAAATTCTTCGACTAGGGCAGGACACAGAGGCTAACCTTGCTGTCTCCCTCAACGCAACCGAAGACGCAACCAGGAGCGAACTGATGCCGGTGAACCGCAGGTACCCCATGGCGGATCTGCTGGCGGCCTGCCGCAATTATCACATGAAACCCCGGAATAAAATCACCTTTGAATATATTCTGATAAAGGGTATCAATGACACCGACGAAGACGCCCATCGCCTGGTGCGCCTGCTGGCCCCCATCAAGTCCAAGGTGAACCTGATTCCCTTTAATCCCCATGAAAAAAGCCAGTTCGAACGCCCCACGTCAGCGGATGTAAGCCGGTTCATGCAGATCCTTCTGGATCGACAGGTCACCGCCATTGTCCGGAAAAGCAAGGGGGACGACATCTCCGCCGCCTGTGGCCAGCTCAAGGCTAAAATGGGGTAAATATTCGGGCACCCCATCTTCACTCATTTGGGCCTGCTCACATAGCAATAGGATGCTACGCAGTCCCAACTAAGCGAATATGGGGCACTGGCCAAACATTTACAGAACCAACCCTAATATTCACAAAATGGGACTTGATAATGACCTTGCTCAGGAACGGCGGTCCTAAAGATAGGAAATGAGATCCTTCAATGCCGCTGTTTTCATTACCGGCACGGTGAGGATCTCTTTTTTTTGGGGAAACCGGGCCATTACCTGGGTGGGTTTATCAGGATCTGCTTTGGTATAGCCGGCGCAGATGGAGGCGGCCAGACGTACCATATCTTCCCTGCCTCCGCCGGGCATGATCACAAGGGGGCCTGGCAAAACGGCATGGCGTAACCGGATGTCTTTCCGGGGACTGTAAAGATCAAAAAGTGCCTGATTTTCGGCCTTGGTCCGGCCCACCACAATGCGGGTGTCCGGGGCAAGGCGGATATGACGACCATGGCTGAGCATATAAAGTTCCCGGGTGTCATAGGTTTTCTGCACATACAAAAGATCCCGGAGTCTCTGGGAAAATCCCTTGTCCGTGAGCAGACATCCCCCGGCCGGTGCAGGATATTGGGTTACCCCCATCTCCTTTGCCAGGGCAATCTGCACCTTCCTGGAGCGTCCGGATATATCCAGCAGTTTTTCCCGGTCCACCAGGCCCTGCTGCTCCATGGGGGTTTCAGAAAAAAGTCGGGCACTTAAAGGTCGCAGGATATGCCCCTTAAACCCGGAATTTTTTGCCACATAATTCATGGAATTTTTGGTCTGGGACATGGGACGCTGTCCTGCTACCTCACCGCTGAACAGAAAATCAAACCCTTCCCGTTCCATGATACCACCCGCCTGGGCAAACATCAGTGCATGACAATCCATACAGGGATTCATGTTCTTGCCATAACCTGCCGGCGGATTTTTCAACATTTCCATGTAAATGTCTGTAATGTCTTCCACACGGATGGGAATATGGTTTTGTTCGGCTGCCAGAAGGGCTGCATCTGGGGAGAAAAAAGGGGTTTTAAAAGTTATCCAGGTTACATCTATCCCCTGATTTCTCAAAACCAGGGCCGCAAGGATACTGTCAAGCCCGCCGCTTGACAGACCCAATGCACGCACACAATTTTTTGTCATAATTTACAACTCATTCACGCCGCAAAAGGCGTTGAAACTTTTACCTTTTATATGGTCAACCATAAAAATCCAAATAAATACAGCGCCATTCATCAAAACACGTATAATGGAAAAAAGGCCTTAAAAAAAGCCTTATATATAGTATATGGGCTGTGGAGTCATACAATCTCAGTAGCCATTCAGCACGTTTATTTATAAAGAAATAAAGGGTGTGTTTAAGTCAACAGCTGGGAGGCCATATAGTCTTCCAAAGCCCGACATTCTGCTTCAAGGGATTCAAGATCCGATGGGACTGTGGACAAATCGCCAGATCTACCAGAGGACTCCAGCCGCGACACAATATCAAGTGCACGGACTGCCGCCAAATATTGCAGACTGCCCTTAAAGCTGTGAGCTGCATAGCAAAGCGCCATGGCATCATCAGCATCTGCCGCAGAGACAATCGCTTTAAAAAAGTCCGGCCATGCTTCAATAAAATCAGCAAAACAGTCATGGATAAGCGATATGTCTCTGTCCATGATTTCCATGAGCTCGACCGTATCAATCCCGGCAAATGCCCCATCAGGTGCGTCCGCCATAAGAAAATTCTCCTTTTTTTATCCACACCATATTTAGCAGAAAAAAAATGGCTAAGCGATTACTTTTTATCTTCCCAAAAGGCACTACCCTCATCGGCCATAGAGTCAAACTCGTCGTCATCTGACTTATCTTTAAAAAACAAGGTCTCCAGATCCACATCATCATCCTCATCAGAGGAGGGTGTCAAATCTTCTTTGCGAGATGAAATGGACGTCTTTTCCTCAGGTTTATGCTCATGCAAAAGGTCGTTGAGTTCCAGCACACCTGCGTCGTCATCATTGGATTCAGAACTCTTCTCAAGAACAGGGGCGCGACGATCAGAATCCTGCGCCTTCTTTTTTCTCTTTTGAACCTCCGAGGTAGCAGGGGAAACCGCATGTTTCTCTCTTTCCGAATCAACTGACGAACGATTGTCCATGCTAACGTTTGGCAGAGCCACTTCATCGGAAACAAGAGTCCCATTACGATCAAAGGTAATACTCACGTCCATAGCACAATAGAGATCCATTCTGAAAGCGACTTTGTTCTCATGTAAAACCAGTTCACCGCCTCTTGACTCAATGGCACACTGCTTCATCTTTCTCGTCACCACGTCCCGAATGGCATTCCAGTCAAGATGGTCCTTGACAGCATTTAAAAAGGCCTTTTCTCCGGACTTTACCACTTTTGAATCCGTAATTTTCATGCAGCACCTCATTATGTCAATAAAATTAATCCAATATTATCCCATCTGGAATCCGTTGCCTTTGGTTGTTCATAGACATACCTACAATTTTTGTGACCCTTTGTCCAGCGCATTCAATTAAAAAAAACCGACCATTCCCGGTATGGAAATGGTCGGCGGATATAATTTAATTAAAAAACAATGCAGATTATCTGGAGCCAAAGGAGGCTTCAGGCATATCCTCCACCGCAGTTTCGCCTTCCACAATGGCATTCATTTTTGCAAGGGCCGAGGGCAGCAGGGTATTAATAAAAAAAGCAGCCGTCTTGATCTGTCCGGCATAATAGGCAACATCTTTATTCTTCTCAGCCTTGGCGGCGATGGTCTCGGCATCCAGACCACCTGCTTTTTTGGCCAGGCGGGGAGCTGCCACGGACGCCCGCCATAAAAGCATCCACGCCATGGTGAGATCTCCGGTGGCCTCCAGGAAAGGATGGGCAAAGGCATAGGCATTCAGGGCTTCACTGGACCGGGCGCGTTTTCCGATGATTTCGGCAGTGGCTTTAAATGTTTCCATGGCGGATTCCACTTTCAGCGCAAGGGTTTCAACCCCTTCAATGCTTTTGGCTTCAGCCACTGTCTGTGCCATCATGTCAACAAAATAGCCAAAGGATTTTCCCTTTTTCATGGACAGCTTCCTGCCCAGAAGATCCATGGCCTGGATACCGTTGGTCCCCTCATAGATCATGAAAATCCTGGAATCACGCATAAGCTGTTCAACGGGAAATTCCTTGATGTATCCATAGCCCCCATACACCTGAACCCCGTGGCTGCATACTTCAAGGGCCTTGTCTGTGACATATCCCTTGACAATGGGGGTAAGCACCTCAATAAGATCGCTGTATTTTTCCCGGTCTTCGTCCGAAGTGGCCGTGGCTTTAAGATCAGCGCATTTGGCATTAAGGTACAAAAGGCTTCTCATGCCATCCACCAGGGCCTTCATGTTCAACAATTGTCGTCTCACGTCGGGATGCTGGATGATGGGCACACTCTTTGCCCCGGGTTCCCGGCCGGAAACCATGTTTCTTCCCTGAATCCGGGTGCGGGCATAATCCAGGGCATACATATAGGATGCCGTGGCCACACCAAAAGCCTGCAGACCCACAAAGGCCCGGGCTTCATTCATCATACGGAACATTTCCGGCATACCCTTGTTGATCTCACCCAGAAGGGTACCAATGCATTCTCCCTTTTCTCCCATGGTAAGGGTGCAGGTGGCATTGCCGTGGATGCCCATTTTTTCTTCTATGCCGGTGCAAACGATATTATTAAAATCTCCAAGACTGCCATCGGCATTGACGAAATATTTAGGTACCAGAAAAAGCGAAATCCCCTTGGTACCTTCGGGAGCCCCCTCAATGCGGGCCAGCACCGGATGGATGATGTTATCCACCAGATTATGCTCCCCTGCGGAGATAAATATTTTGGTTCCCTTAATGCTGTAGGTACCATCGTCATTAAGGGTGGCAGTGGAGTTCAGGGCGCCCACATCGGAACCGGCTTCGGGCTCGGTGAGCAGCATGGTGCCGCCCCACTGTCCGGAAAACATCTTTTCCATGTAAAGGGCCTTCTGTTCTTCGGTGCCGAACTCCTCCACAAGCTTGGCTGCCCCATGGGTCATACCACTGTAAAGCATGAAGGAAGGGTTGGCACCCACCAGATATTCATTGGCGGCAATCCCCGCAAGCTTTGGCATGCCCTGCCCCCCCACATCGGGATCATCACACATGGCAAGCCACTCACCCTCGCAATAAAGCTTCCAGGCACGCTGAAAGCATTCCGGGACAGTGACTTTTCCGTTTTCCAGCACACATCCCTCTTCGTCTCCGGGCTTTTGTGTGGGTAGAATTTCTTTCACCGCAAGATTTCTTGCCTCGGATACAATGAGATCCACGGTCTTTTTATTAAATTCAGCAAACAGTTTGTCTTCAACCAGCCCCAGCTGTTCGTGGAGTACAAAATCAATGTCTCTTCGGTCTGAAATCAACTGCGCCATAAGTGAATTCCCCCTTTTTTTACATTTTTTTCGTTTATTTTTTTCGCTCCAGATAGTAATGTCCTAAGCCAAGAAAAGGCGAATGTCAACATATGGTTGATTCATTTTTTTATGGACTATAAAACTATGATGTGGTAGCCAGATATTAGGGTGCGACGTCAATTTTTGAATAGGAAAAACCCATGAAGATTAAATGCTGGGGATCCAGAGGATCCATCGCCGTTGCCGGCAGTGAATACAGCAAATTCGGAGGCGAAACCACCTGCATACAGGTAATTGCCAAATCCGGAGAAAACGTCATAATTGATGCGGGAACCGGTATACGAAAATTGGGTATTGACCTGTTCTCCAGCGGTCAGCAAAAATTTTATCTTCTTATCACCCATGCCCACTGGGATCATATTTCTGGCTTTGCCTTTTTCAAACCGCTGCAGAATCCGGATGTCACTCTGGTGGTTCAAAACAGTCTATTTGCTGATACCACCGTTGAAGAGATTTTTAAACGTCTGGTCCACCCCCCATTTTTTCCAATCACCATGAAGGATCTTGAGGCCACCATACAGTACAGAAATAATATGACCAACCAGTTTTCCATAGGATCTTTAAAAATCTCCACCATTGCCCTGAACCATCCAGGTGGCGGGCTGGGATACAAATTCACCGAAAATGGAAAATCCTTTGTATTTCTCACAGACAACGAACTTGGCCATATCCATCCCGGCGGACAGGGCCAAAACGTCTATGAAAACTTCTGCCAGGATGCAGACCTTGTCTTCCACGACGCGGAATTCACCCCTGGGGAATATCCAGGCAAGACCGGATGGGGGCATTCTGCCTACACAGATGTGGTGAATCTTGCCCTTAAGGCCCGCGTAAAAACACTTGGCTTATTTCACATCAACCAGGAAAGAACCGATGCGGAAATGGACAAAATCGTCGATCATTGCCGTCGGATCATCAAGGACAAGGGGGGAAAAACAGTCTGCATGGGTGTGGCATGCAACATGGAATTCACCCTTTAATTTTTCAGAGAGTTATCATAACATATGCCCCCCGGCACAGCTGAAGGACCAATGGGGTAAAGTGTGATCAGACCGGGGGAACGCCTGGTTTATGGGCATTGGTCCCCCACCCAGTTATTCAAAGATGCATATCCTCAGGATAGCAGAAAATGGGTGGTCATCAATGCTGGCTCAATATCTGATTCATGGACTGTACCAAACTCTTCTTCAAGCTCATCAAACAGTGCCGTCACCACATCGGAAATGATACTGCACATTTCCTTATTTCCAGCGGCCTGCTCCAGCCACTGGATGAAATTGATTCTGGTATCCTCTGAAATACGCCCCTTTTCTTCTCCGGATGTGCCAAAAAGTGCTGCAAAAAAAGCCCGAAACCGGGAATGGGGTATCATATCCAAAACACAATCCATATCCATGCATGCCCGGGCCCAAAGGGTCAGCAGAACAGATTTCCAGGTAACTATGGATGAAATTTCCAGAGATAATTCAGGATCCATGTCCTGCAACAGAGTGTCCACGGCCTGGATACGGGCAATCTCCCGTGTAATTTTTACCAGGTCATGGGAAGTGGCAAACGGCCGGTACAGTACGCCTGAAACATAGTTATCAAAATACAGGGGACGGGGCAGAAGAAGTCCTCCCACAACCCCCAGCCAGTTTTCCCCGAGAAAAGTTAAAGCAAGCCCCCGGGAAGCCAACCAGCTGTCTTCATACCATTTTTCGGCAGCTGTTTTAAGATGCACACCGGCACCGGCACCCACCCGGAAAATATCCCCGAGACAATAGCCTGTTATAATGGCCGATGCGTGGTGTGGCAGGCATTCTTCAGATTGCCCGTGGATAACTTCAAGGCCCACGGAAAGATAATCACAGGTTTTTCCAACCATTTTGTCCATGTCTTGCCGTGAACGGATGCGCACCTTATCAGCGGCAATAAGCTGGTTCACCAGGGCGGCAAATTCAGCCTGAAGATTCATCAGGATGTTTTCTTCCTGCACACCCTGAAGACCCTTTGCAAACAGACTGTCATGGGGCATAAGGGTTTCTGCAAAACCCGGGGCTACAGGCAGATCAGTTCCCAGACGGGGCAATTTAAGCCAGGACGTCCCCCGGGGGGAAAGATCCTCACGGGCCATGGGTTGGTACACACCGGCAGCTTCATAATGGGGCAAAAATCCCTTTTCCGCCAAGCGGACATTTCTGAGACGATACTGCTCTTCCTCCACCTCTGCGGGTATGACGGCGGCACTTTCCAGCAGCACTGCCTGACATACGGAAAGATCCATTTCTGCCAGGGAATTGAGCATCCCGGTGATGAGGGTTTCAGCCTGTTCCCGGTTCTTTTCCAGCTCACCTGCGGGATCGGCTTCGTCTTCATCCCCCATGGTCAAAAGAGCCATGCCCGTAACCACCTCCTTTACCCGCTCGGTTACTTCAGGAAATCTGAAGTAAAATTGATGATCCAGCGTGGTAAAGTCATCTCCAAACTCCGATGGGTCCTGGTCATGCTCCAGGATGCGGATATCCATGCTTTTAAAAAAATAATATTCCAGCAAATCGGGTTTTTCCATTATTATCCATCGAAGAAGGCGCTGGGGATCTGCCTTGAAAAGCAATTCCAGGGTCTCGGTCATCCGGGGAAGATCCATGCGATCCCCCTGCCAGACATCCATGTCCAGAAAATATTCCCACTGGCGAGAAGATGCCAGGGCAAGCACGGGGGAAAAATCATCGGAACCGATGTGGTGCATCAGATAGTAGAGATCCTGATCCGGAAAGGATTGGATAAGCGTGGCGGGCTGGTCAGCCCCCAGGATGGCCTCAAGGGCCTGTTCCGGCTCCCGGGCAAGGATTTGTGATCGTTTTCCTGAAAGAGCCTTCTCTTTTCTGATGGCATTAGCCACCTGATAGTCCATGTTCTGCATCGTTTTTTTCCCGGGATATTATTTATGAATCACAACTTAGGTCGTAAATTCTCATTTTTCAAACTGCATGTACGGCTTTAAATTTCGGGCTTGGTCACAAGCCTGATCCAATTGGCCCGCCAAATGAGACGGGTGGCCCATATTGTGATCCCGCTCGAATTGTAAATATTGGGGTTAATCGTGTAAATGTTTGCACACTGAACCATATTTGCCTGTTAGGGGTGCGTCGCATGCGAATGCCATGTGAGCAAGCCAAAACAAGTGTAGATGGGGTGCTGACCGAATACTTACAAACAATTGTCAATGAAGTCATAAAGATAGGACAGTTGGTACGGGTGTCAATGGTCTGTCTCATTCCAGGGGGCACATTTCACCAGCAGGACCATTCCGGGTAAAGCTGCCAGAGTGCAGGCAATAAAAAAAGCCTCCCATCCAAGATGTTTAGCAAAAAAACCCGTGGGGGCCGCGGCCAGAACCCTTGGTATTCCCATGAGGCTTGAAAGAAGTGCATACTGGGTGGCGGTGAACCGTTTGTCCGTCAAGGCCGCCATAAATGCCACGTAAGCAGCGGTGCCCATGCCCGAAGACAAATTTTCAAAGGCAATAACCCCGGACAAAAGACCTATGCTGTGTCCCACCAAGGCAAGCCAGGCAAACCCGGCAGTGGAAAGGGCCTGGAGTCCCCCGAAAATCCAGAGACTTCTGTTAATTCCAAGTTTCAACATCAATATCCCTCCGGTAAAGGTACCGGCCAGGGTGGCCCAGAAACCAAAAAGCTTCACCACAGCCCCCACCTCGGTCATAGTAAACCCCAGGTCCAGATAAAAAGGGGTGGTCATGGCAGAGGCCATGGTGTCCCCGATCTTATAGAGCATGATAAACAAAAGAATTAAAAGGGCTCCCTTCCGGGAAAAATATTCCTGCAGGGGTTGAAACACGGCTTGGGCAAGGGTGACGGGCTGCCCCGGGGCTTTTTCCGGTTCCGGTGTCATCACCGTGGCCACGAGGCCGGGAATCAAGGAGGCGGCCATGATCAGATAAACAAATAAAAAAGAGATGTGATCCGCAAGAATAAGCCCCCCTCCGGAAGCCAGCAGCATGCCGGCCCGATATCCGTAGATATACAGGGAAGATCCCAGGCCCAATTCTTCATCGGTTAAGTCCTCCCGGCGGTAGGCATCCACCACAATATCCTGGGAGGCGCTGCAGAAGGTAACCAGGAATGCGGCAAAAGCCACCATCCAGGGTGATCTGGCAGGATTCATGCAGCCCAGAAGGGCAATGGACAAAATAAGAGCCATCTGGGCCACCAAAAGCCATCCCTTTCGCCTGCCAAGGAACGGCAGGGTAAACCGATCAAACAGGGGCGCCCAAATAAATTTCAAGGTATAGGGAAGCCCCACCAGGGAAAAAACACCGATAACCGTTAAATCAACCCCGGCTTTTTTCATCCAGGCCTGGAGTACGGAGATGGTTAAAAGCAGGGGAACCCCACAGGAAAATCCCATGATCAGGGCCACCCCCATTTTTCTGCTGAGCATCTGCCGTATCATGGATCTATCAGAGGTGTGATGATCATCTGCTGTCATGTTTTTATCAAGCTCCTTTACGTCTGCAGGCATCCAGATAGGGTTTTATATCACCATGATCTTGAAATTTTTCAAGAAAGGGCATGGCATTCCTGAAACGTCCAAGGTTCATGAGGCTGACGGCCATGCAGATGTTAAGGTCTTTATTTTCCCCGAAATGCATCAAGGCCGTTTCCATCAGTGCCACGGCTTTATCAAAATGTCGCAGGGTTTGATGGAGCATGCCCAACCCCAGGTACGCCCTGGCATCCGGTGCATAGGCCAGTGCCCGATCATAAAGAATCGCCGCTGTTTTCAAAGAATTTTTCACCCGGGGATGCCGACTGTAATCCCCATGGCTGAAGGTCATGGCCAGCCGGGACAGGAAATCAGCATGAAAGGGATAAAGTTCCCGGTTATCCACAAGCTCAATATTAAGGGCATACTGCTGCACCCGGGAAAAAAAGGTGTTGCGAATTTTTTCACCGAACTTACCAACCTGCTCCAGATTCAGGTTCGGGTCCAGCTGGAACCAGGGAATATCCTCAATTTTTTCCCTCCACACATCCGAAGACAACTGGCCCTGGGATAAAAGATCATTGTACAGTCCGGTACCGGGAAAAATCACCAGCATGTAAGACACCAGGCTCAGGGGTTTTATCTGCTCAATGAGATCAATGGTTTCGTTAATGGTTTCCGGGGTCTCTCCGGGGGAACCGTATATGATATAAGCCCGGGGCATCATGCCAAAGGCCCGGGTCATTTCAAAAGCCTTTACAATACGCTTTGTTTTAAAGGGTTTCCCAAGGGTTTTTCGGATTGTTTCAGATCCGCTCTCCACCCCGAAGCTTATCTGAATACACCCTGCCCGACGCATGTGAAACAAAATTTCCTCATCAATGAAATCCACCCTGGAAATGGCCACCCAGGTGCAGACAAGGTTACGCTCACGGATCTGTCGGCAAACGTCAAGGACCCGAGTCTTGTCCATGGTGAAGGTATCGTCGGACACAAAAAAATGCGTGATGCCCCGCTGGATGAGCAGGGCCATTTCTTCCACAAACCAGGTGGCGGAATGAAAGCGCACCCGGGATCTGCCCCAGAAATCCGGGGAACCGCAGAACCGACACCGTCCCGGACACCCCCGGGAAAGGCTTATGTGCTGGTGGTCATAATAAAGGGCCGGATGCACAAGGCAATCCAGATCCGCCACAAGCACGGGGTCGCCGGTGTTCACAAAGGTATTCCCATGGCGGAACACAAGTCCTTTGATGTGCTCCGGAGGACTTGAGGTCCTGGAGGCGATATGATCCACCAGCTGACAGAAACTGCTTTCCCCCTCCCCCTTTACAACGTAATCCAGGGCCGGACACACAGAAAACAGATGATCATCAAGAAAGGTGGCAGCAGGTCCCCCGAACACCACAGTTACATCCGGATTGATCTTCTTTGCAAGGACAGCTGCATCCATGGCACAATGTCTGCCGGCATTGAACACAGAAAAGCCCATAATATCGGGCAGATGCTGTTTTAAAAGGGTTTCCAGGTGATTTAACGGATCTGGTACCGCAGCAAGGTTTACCATGGTGACCTCAACACCTTTATGTTTCAAAAGAGCTCCCAGGTAATAGAGGCCCATGGGGACAACCCGGGCATCGTCATCGGTGATGCGAGGGTCCAGGCAGGCGGGATTGATCAAATAGATATGCAAGACTTAAATCCTTTTCACACGAATATTGAGGTTTATCCCCTGTCCGGAAAGATGAAGTCAGGTCTTCATCCCCGCAGGTGTCCAGCGCAATGGAGGGCTTGATCACAAGATCTGCCAGCCTTAACATTGGACTTGGCCATAGTTTAGGCCACTCGTCATCGTTGGTGGGGCGACGGGTTCAGGCCTGTGATCAAGCTCCTTGATGGGATTAAACCATCAGGAAGATCAATGGGCGGCGATCAGAACCTCTTCAAGGGATCGTTTGGGCACATGATGCACGCCGTCTTCATCCCGCCAGTAACGAATGCTGCCGTCTTCTCCCACCGGCTCCAGTGTCACCTGCTCCAGGGGTTTTCCAAGGGCAATCACCAGAAGCACCTCCTGGTGGGAAGGAAGGCAAAGATAAGATCGCAGTTTTTTATGATTGATGGCGGCAAAAATGCATCCCCCAAGCCCCTGCTCCCTTGCACCCAGAAGAAGGGTCTGTGCCGCAATGCCATGGTCACACCGGAAATTGTCCGTGATGGTCGTATCTCCCATGATCACCACATAACCTGTGGGTCTTTGTCCGGGCTCCGGGCCTTTCCATTTGGGCAGGTAGGCTGCCCAGGCCAGACAAGAAAAAATCTCCCGGTTTTTTTCTTCGTCCGTGGACACAATATATTTCAATGGCTGAAGATTACCCGCCGAGGCCACATTTCTTGCCAGATCAACCAGTTCCTTAAGGGTATCGGTTTTAATTTTCACGGATTCGTCAAAGCGTCGATAACTTCGATTTCCCATGACCAGTTCACGTATTGATTTTTTTTCCATTTTTTTACCTGTGTTGTTTAATGGGGACCTGGTGGCAACATCTGTCTGTCATCATTGGCAGACCAATGGGATCAGGACTTACAGGGAACCGTTTCCAGGCGTGGCATGTTGATATCCAGCCAATCCAGAATTTTATCAAATTCCTGGGCCACCTCCTGCAATGCCTTTCCCCGGTGACTCACCCGGCTCTTTTCCGCCATGGGTACCTCGGCAAAACTTTTCCCAAAGGCCGGGAAAAAAAACAGAGGATCATACCCGAAACCGTTATCTCCCCTGGGTGAATCCAGGAGTTCACCTTCACATCTGCCCTCGTAGGTCAGGGCCGCACCGGTTGGAATTGCAATGGAAATAACACATTCAAAGGCAGCCCTTCGATCCTTTTTCCCCTGCATTTCCCGCAGCAATTTTTCACAATTTTCGGCATCGGTGGCGGTCTCCCCGGCATACCGTGCAGATCTTACGCCGGGTTCACCGCCAAGGGCCTCCACCACAAGACCGGAATCATCTGCCATGGCGGGATATCCCAGAACCCTGGCGGCAAAAGCGGCCTTTTTATAGGCATTGTCATCAAAGGTTTCACCGTCTTCCTCCACCTCCGGAATGGGACCAAAATCATCCAGATTCCTGATCTCTATGGGAAAGGATTTTAATATTTCCCGGATTTCCCTGGTTTTACCTTTATTTCTTGTTGCAAGTACAATGATATTCATTGGTTCACCTTTTTATGTTTTGTGTTACGCTCTCGTCAGTCATAAGTTCTCCGGTTTGCCAGCACATAATGTGCTTTTTGAAACTCTTGATCGGCACATGCAATATCAAAGATGAGAATTTACAAGTCATGGGTAGGCTCCATCACCAAGTTTTTAAACTTAATTTTTACTCAACCTTCGGACTTCATTTCATGCGCCAACGGGGTCAGACTGTACAACTCCCCAAGGTGGCCTGTGTTATGCTCAGACCCGTTAACAGGACTGAATCAACATCCGGGCACACCGGCAAAATATACGTCACAGGCCAATTTTTGTAAAGGCGATATCCCCATTGCATCTCCGGGTGTTTCAATTTCGGTCCTGAGCAGCAAAGCCCAGGCCCATTGAACCGGCAATTGTGACGGCTGAGAAAGAGTGTGATAAACCCTGATTTTTATTTTAACTGTTGATAAAAGCCGCAACACAGATTAAATTCAGAAAAGAGAGTATAAAACGCAATGATCCAATGCTATGTTGTGATCAAGTTCGTTTTTAAATGAAAGTCAAATCTAAAAGAATCGGGAGTATAACATGAAAAATTTTCATCTTGCCTGTGTGATTATTGTATGCTTTTTCATCGCAGCCTGTGCCGGCACAACCAACCAGGAACGAAAAACCAAGGAAGGGGTGGCCATCGGGGCCGGAGTGGGAGCTATTCTGGGACAGGTCATCGGTGGAGACACGGAAGGCACCCTGATCGGGGCTGGCATCGGGGCTGCTTTGGGTGGTCTTGCCGGTAACCAGATCGGTGCCTACATGGACCGCCAGGAAGCGGAACTGAGAAATGTGGTGGCGGCATCGGAATCGGCCAGCATCACCCGGTCCCAGAACGTTTTGACGGCCACATTTAAGTCAAACATGTTTTTTGACACCAATTCGTCCATCTTAAAACCCGGCGCATATGCAGAACTGGACCGGGTGGCCAGAGTACTGCGGGAGTATCCCCAGACCCGTATTCGTGTGGAGGGCCATACAGATACCAAGGGTTCGGCGGAATATAACATGGTGCTGTCTGAAAAAAGAGCCCAGGCGGTTGGTGATGCCCTGATCCAGCGCGGCGTGGACCCGGCAAGAATTCAGATGATGGGCTATGGAGAATCCCAGCCCGTTTCCTCCAGCGATGCGGATAACCGACGGGTGAATATTGTTATCATCCCCCTGGAAGCCTGATAATGAATAACCCCGTTCCCAGGAACGGGATATACCGTGTTCTGTCGAGCGCATTCCCATTTTCCCGGCTTGACGCTTAATCAGGGAGGGGTCAGGCTTGCGTTATTGGTACTTTTGTTTAAATTCGCCTTTAAACACAGATTCTTGACAAAATCATAGAGCCTGATAAAAAAACTCAGGCTCTAATACCACATAGCCTGACCCCGTTGGCTCCGCCAATTATGACAAATAAAGCATATTGTGAGCAAAGCGGGAAAATGGGGGAGGCGCCCGTTCTGTCTGTGGCTTCTTTATATGAATAAGTAGGTACTGGATCCTAACAGCGACTGCTTTTTCATAATTCGTAGTGTCCGTCGGGACATGGCTTTTTATATTAAAAGGTAGCCTCCAAGTTTACCTCAGCAGAGCTCCCCCGATGGGCAATAGGAACCGGTCAATCGAGCCGCCTACGGTTCCGGGCCGGGCCCATTGCCTGTCGGGGGGGCGGCATGATGCCATTTGGCTCCGCGTCTACGACCCAATTCTCGTTGTGTCGCCAGGCCGACATGGTGGTTATATGAGAATGCCGACAGCAGAGCCCCCCAACGGTCACCAGGTCCGGGTGACCGTTGGGGGCGGTATAATGCCATTTTCAATCTTCGTTGTGACAGCTGGTTATAAAAAAAGCAACGTCAATCAAGCCTGAAAAAAGCCATCGGCAAGGATCTCTTTTGCAATGATCTCCTGCTCGTCGAGCACCTCATTGAGGATCTTTATATCCGTCATGGGATTCATAATCACTGCTCTCAGCACCACCTGCCCTTTCATATCTTCGAGGCTCCGCCGAATGCGGGTCCTTGACACAAAGCTTTTTCCGGCTTCCCGCTGTTGACGCTGCACCCGGATATTGAGCTGATCCACCCCCTCTTCCAGCTGTTTTATCTCCTGAGCAGATCCAGACATTATTTGTTCCCGTATCCATGGGGGTAAAATTCTATAGGTCAGAATATTGAGCTCAGGTTCTGTTACCACTTCAAACATGACCCGTGATCCAATGGCCTGGCTGAACTCCCTGGCCGTTTCAATGCCATGGTCCACCATGAGACCATATCCCCTTGTACCCATAATCTTAAGGGAGCTGTCCAGAATCAGTGAATTGGCCTCCCTGGAACCCTCCAGGGTTTTGATACCCAGATCCACACTGCCCTGCCTGTTAACATAATTGGCATGGTAGGCAATGGCATCCATGGCCAGGGGATCACGAAAATACACCATGCCGCAGGTCATGGGCATGTAAAACTGCTTGTGCCCATCAATGGTTACGGAATCCCCCCGTTCAATACCCTTAAGCTTATGGGCATATCGCTCGGATAGCATCACCGGGCCTCCCCAGGCGGCGTCCACATGGAAATGAATCCCATGCTCCCCGCAGACATCGGCAATGGCATCCAGGGGGTCTACAATGCCTGTTTCCGTGGCACCTGCAATGCCCACCACTGCCACGATACCGGTATCTGCCTTTTGTTTCAGCTCGCAGATGGTCTGATTGAGTTTTACGGCATCCAGTCGGTGACGGGCATCCACATCAACGGGGATGACATTATGGTGTCCGATGCCAAGAATACCCCCGGCTTTTTTCAGCGAGAAATGCCCCCGGGGGGAGGCCAGAATCACGGCCCGCTTCATGTTGTAAGCCCCCAGGGCTTCCACAATTCCCCGGGCCTCCACCCCCTTAAATCCGTCAAAGGGTTTCAACAAGAGATTTCTGGCCACCCACAGGGCCGTAAGGTTTGCCGTTGTTCCCCCGGTGGTAAAAGATCCAAGGGAGGTATCCGTGCTCTGAACATGGGTCTGATAGAACCCTTCACTGTTTTTATATATCAACCGGTGGATCTTGGCCAGCACCTGTTTTTCCAGCACAGACAGAACTTTTGAAGTTTCAAGCTTGATCACATTCTGGTTCAGGGCCGCCACAATGGCCTTTAAATGAACCATGAAAAAAGGAATGGCCGCCGTCATATGACCCACAAAATAAGGAGAGGCCACATTAACGGCCCGGGGGGCGATACCTTCAATAATGTCAGATATCACATCTGCCAGTTTTTTCTCGGGATGGGGGCTGACCACCGTGTCCTTGTAAAGATTTGTCAAATCCTTGAGACTGATGGCCTCGGTGACCCCCACATGGTTGTTTAAAAAATCATGGAGGCCGAAAAGCATCTGTTCCATGTACTTGATCAAGGTCTGTCGGGAAGCATCATCCTCCGGTCGTATGAATATCCGCTGCAGTGTCGCCCAGTCGGCAACCAGATATTTCTTTGTCTGTTGTATTTCCATTTGTTTTATCACAATTTAATCCAATCCAGAATCTGGGTTCCCTTCCCGGGTGGCTAAAAAAATAGGCTTGATCACAAGCCTGCCCCCATTGGCCCACCGATTGTGACGGGTGGACAATCTTGTGATCAAGCCCACTTTAGGTTATTCACTGAAAGCATTTTTCCTATAAAGATACATCATCATTCCCCCCCCTGACATGGCAACACCGGCGCTTGCCAGAAACAAATATCCCCCCCATGCATCATAGAAAAGACCGCTGAAAAAGAAGCCAAGCATCATGCCTGCACCATAGGTCACAGCATTGTTCAGCGCCTGCCCCACGGTTTTCCCGCCTTCGGGTGACAGTCTTTCAATGGCCAGAATACTTGCCACATGAAATGCCCCATAACTGAAGGCATGGAGCAATTGAGAAAATAGAATCACCATAGCAGATGAGGCAAAAAACAACAACGACCAGCGAATGGATGCAGCGGCAAAGGAAAACACCAGTACGCTTCGAATTTGAAAATGCCGAAAAATCCGGTCTGAGCACGCCATGACGCCGATTTCCGCAAGGGACGCCAGCCCCCATGCAAGGCCGGTGAACCCGGTGGCATGGCCCATGCCCTCAAGATAAATGGAAAAAAATCCATAATAGGCTCCATGACTGACCAGCATGAGAAATGCCGCCACAAGAAACAGGATGGTGTTCAGAGAAAAAAACCGCCCCAAATCTCCATGGGAAACGGTCTTTCGCATCTTTCTTATGCCCGGTGGCATGGCGAATGACAGAACAAACTGCAAAAAACCACCCACCAGAATGAGGGGAATGATAAGGTCAGTGTCGGTTTCTGATAATAGTCGACCCAGACCCACGGCCATTAAAATAAAGGCAATGGACCCCCAGGCCCGGGAAGCCCCGTATTTTTTCTTTTCCGCCCCCAGAATATCCATGGCAAAGGCTTCAATAAAGGCAATAATAGGAGAAAAAAAGATGGAATGGACAGCCAGAATAAGCAGAATGGGAAGAAATCCCCGGGAAAAAAAGAAAAAAGACCATACCAGGGCACTTGCAAAGGAACAGCATACCAGAATGGATTTCCGAGCGTTTAATTTATCCGCAGCCATGGCCCACAGAATGGGGAAAATCACCACTCCGGCGGTTTTCACAGTGGAAAGGATGCCAATCTGCATACCTGAGAACCCCAGGTGGTGGCAGAACAGGTTAAAATAGGGTAGGAAAATGCCAAGGGTCCCAAAATAAACAAAATAATGGGACCCCAGTATTAATTTCAAAG